>JBGSXQ010000454.1:0-7369 GCA_041751315.1 Gaiellaceae bacterium
GCGGAGCGCCTCGATCTCGGCGTCGACGGCCTCCACGGGGATCTCGATCTCGGCGCGCGGAACTTCGAGCGCCGTCCAGTCGACCAGCTCGGGGAGCGGCTGCACGTCGACCGTCGCGGCGAACGTCCAGGCGTCGTCGGCGTTCGCGGGAAGCTCGAACTCGTACTGCGGGTCGGAAACCGGGCGCACACGGCTCCGCGACGCGGCGCTCCAGAACCAACCGCCGATGTGGCTGTCGACCGCCTCGGCGTAGATGCGGTCCTTGCCGAGCCGCGAGACGAGCACGGGAGTCGGGATCTTCCCTTTGCGAAAGCCGGGAATCTTGACGCTCTCGGACAGATCCGACATCGCGTGCTCGACGGCATGCTTCACCTGGTCGGGCGAGACGTCGACGACGATGCGGACGCGGTTCTCCCCGACGGTCTCGACAGGCATGGGCATTCGGCCATTCAACCAGCCATGCGTCGGGTCGCGGCGGATCGAGCGATGTCCGGCCCGGACGGCTGTGGATCAGTGCCTGGCACTGAGTCGTCACAAGAGCGCGCCAAGGCATCCACAGACGTGTGGATCAGTGCCTGGCACTGAGTCGTCACAAGAGCGCGCCGATGCATCCACAGACGCGGCGTAGGATCGGCCGGATGGAGGAGCGCTACGACGTCGTCGTGGTCGGAGTCGGTGGGATGGGGAGCGCCGCGCTCTACCACCTCGCGCGCCGAGGAAAGCGCGTGCTCGGCGTCGAGCGCTTCGACCTGCTTCACGAGCAGGGTTCCTCACACGGCCTGACGCGCATCATCCGCCTCGCCTACTTCGAGCATCCCGACTACGTCCCCCTGCTGCGCCGCGCATACGAGCTGTGGCGAGAGCTCGAGGCCGAGGCCGGAGAGCAGCTCCTCCACGTGACCGGGATCGTCGAGGGAGGCGACCGAATCCTCGACGGCGTGCTCCGCGCGTGCGCCGAGCACGATCTCGCCCACGAGGTGCTGACCGGCGCAGAAGCGTCACGCCGCTTCCCGGCGTACTGCCTCCCGGCCGAGATGACGCTCGTGCACCAGCCAGAGGGCGGATTCGTGGTGCCCGAGCGCTGCATCGTCGCCCACGTCCAGGGTGCGCTCGAGCGCGGTGCCGTGCTGCGCGCGCGAGAGCGCGTGCTCGACTGGTCGGAGACCCAGGCGGGAGTGCGCATGACGACCGACCGCGCCGTCGTGGAGGCCGAGCGAGTCGTTCTCACCGCCGGGGCGTGGTCGCAGGAGGTGGCTCGGCTTCCGGCCGGGTCGGTGCGTGGCGTACGGCAGTCGCTCGCGTGGCTGCAGCCAACGCAGCCCGAGCTCTTTCGACCCGAGCGGATGCCCGTGTTCAATCTCGCGCTCGACGACGAGCACTTCTACGGCTTCCCCGCGCATGGCATCCCCGGTTTCAAGCTCGGCCGCTACGACCACTTCGGCGAGGGAGGCGATCCGGACACGATCGACCGCGAGCCGACGCTCGCCGACGAGGCACCGCTTCGCGCCTTCGCCGAGCGCTACTTCCCCGCCGGCGCGGGGCCGACGGTCGCGCTGAAGACCTGCCTGTTCGAGCCATCGCCCGACGAGCACTTCCTCATCGACCGGCACCCCGAATCGCCCGCCGCAATCGTCGGAGCGGGGTTTTCGGGCCACGGCTACAAGTTCTGCTCGGTGGTCGGCGAGATACTCGCCGACCTCGCGATCGACGGCTCGAGCCGCCACGACATCGAGCTCTTCCGGCTCGACCGCTTCTGACCGACCTATCCTTCAGCCGTACGCGGGCGTGGCGGAACTGGCAGACGCGATGGGTTTAGGTCCCATTGGGCCGCGAGGCCCTTGGAGGTTCGAGTCCTCCCGCCCGCATTCAGTAGCGGCCGACGAGGAGCGCGAACGTCTCTCGCATGCTCTCCGCTACGAGCCCGACGAGCGCGACGATCGCGAGGATCGCCGCCGCGCCGAATACTTCACCTGTTGCCGAAAGGATGAGCAGCGCTGAAAAGCTGCCGAGGGTGAGGAACGCGGTGGAGAGCGGCCGTCGGGTGTACGTGCCGAGCCCGAGACCGGCGAGGAACGCGGCGCCGAACACCACGATTCCCAATGTCATGGCCGCGAGAGTAGGACCGGCGTCGGACGGACCAGACGACAGGACGCGGCGAGTCGCTCAAGCGCGGATCGTGGAAAGCCGATTCACGATCGGACATGCCACTTCGAACGTGGATCTGGCTAACGCGCGCGATAGCGCTCGCAGGCTTCCTCGCGTTCGCTCTCGTGACCCTTCTCGCCGCCCCTGACGGCGGCCTCTCGGCGTTCTTCAACGTCTGGGTCTACAACGGGCTCATGGTCTTCGCGTGCGTGATCGCGGGCTCCCACGCGTTTCTCGTCGAGCGCGAGCGAGCCGCCTGGATCGTCATCACCGCGGCTCTCGTCTCGTGGACGTTCGGGGAGCTCTGGTACGCGATCTTCCAGCCCGAGAACTACCCCTCGATGGCGGACGCTGGATTCATCGGCTTTTACCCACTCCTCTACATCGGCATCGTCCTCCTCCTCCGCTCGCGCGTGCGCTCGCTCGCCGGCACGCTGTGGCTCGACGGGATGACAGCCGCGCTTGCGGCCGCGGCAATCGGCGCCGCCGTGATCGTCGAGCTCGTGCTCGAGAGCACCGAGGGATCGACGTCGACCGTCGTCACCAACCTCTCGTATCCCCTCGGCGACCTCCTGCTTCTCTCCGCGGTGTTCGGCGTCTTCGCGCTGACCGGCTGGAGGCCGGGGCCGCGCTGGCTGCTTCTCGGCCTCGGCGCACTGTCGACCACGGCTGCGGACGCCGTGTATCTCTTCCAGTCGTCGGCGGGAACCTATGTCGAAGGCACCTGGATCGACATCTTGTGGCCCGCCGCGATGCTGCTCGTCGCCTCGTCGGCCTGGATGCCCGACCGGACGCGCGAAGGGCTCGAGGTCGAAGGGCGACCGCTCCTCGCCGTTCCCGCCGTCTGCGCGCTCCTCGCGACGGGCATCCTCGTCTACGACCACTTCACCCGCGTGAACATCCTCGCGATCGTGCTCTCGACGGCGACGCTCGTACTCGTCGTCGTCCGACTCGCGCTCACGTTCAGAGAGAACCACAGGCTATTCGAGCTCACGCGCGAGGCGGCAACGACGGATCCACTAACCGGGCTCGGCAACCGCCGCCAGCTCCTCGCCGACCTCGAGCGGCTCTTTCGCAGCGAGACCGTCCGCCCCACACTCCTCATGCTCTTCGACCTCGACGGCTTCAAGGGCTACAACGACACGTTCGGCCACCCTGCAGGCGACGCGCTGCTCGCGCGGCTCGGCGAGAAGCTCGCGGGCGTTCCCGGGTCCAGTGGTGCCGCGTACCGTCTCGGCGGGGACGAGTTCTGCCTCGTCTTCGGCGTCGAAGAGGGCGAGGCCGAGCCTCGCATCGACCGCGCCTGCCAGGCGCTGACCGAGCGCGGCGAGGGATTCGAGATCGAGACGTCGTTCGGCGCGGTCATGCTCCCGGACGAGGCGACCGAAGCGACCCGCGCGCTCGAGATCGCCGACGAGCGCCTCTACGCGCAGAAGTACCGGCGCCGCGGCGAGAGCGACCGCACGATGGCTGCGCTGCTCGAGGCCCTGTCTCTCCGAGAGCCCGATCTCCAGGCTCAGCTTGCCGGCGTCGGCGGGCTCGCCGCAGACATCGGGCGCGTGCTCGGCCTTCGGCGCGACGAGCTCGAGGAGCTCGACCGTGCGGCCCAGCTGCACGACCTCGGAAAGCTCGCCGTCCCCGACGAGATCCTCCATAAGCCCGGCGAGCTGGACGAGCGGGAGCGGGCCTTCGTCCGTCAGCACACGATCGTGGGAGAGCGCATCCTGCGGGCGTCCCCCGCGCTGCGCAGCGTCGCGAGCATCGTGCGCTCGACGCACGAGAACTGGGACGGCAGCGGGTACCCCGATGCGCTCGCCGGCGAGGACATCCCGCTTGCCGCGAGGGTCGTGTTCGCCTGCAACGCCTTCGTTGCCATGACGACGAAGCGGCCCTACCGCGAGGCGCTCGAGGTCGAAGACGCCC
This sequence comes from Gaiellaceae bacterium, assembly GCA_041751315.1. Taxonomy (GTDB): domain Bacteria; phylum Actinomycetota; class Thermoleophilia; order Gaiellales; family Gaiellaceae; genus GMQP-bins7. Next base: position 4,069 of record JBGSXQ010000454.1, read on the forward strand.
TGAGCGAGCTCATGCGCTGCGCAGGGACACAGTTCGACCCTACCGTCGTGCGTGTTCTCGTCGGGCGCGTTCGCGAGGCAGAAGAAGCTGAGCGAGCCGCATAGCGCGGGCATACTGGGTCGCAAGGCCCCGTAGCTCAGTGGATAGAGCGGCAGACTTCGAATCTGCGGGCGGAGGTTCGACTCCTCCCGGGGCCACTCGCCCATTCGACTCTCGATCGTCCTCGCCGTATGGGTGATCTGGGCGCGCCCACGCGCCCCGACGTCTACCCCAGTGACGCACAAGGGCGGAGGCACTGCGCCTCCGCCCTTCCGTCACTGCTTCCATCCGTAGCGCCGCGCGCGCCGGACCTCGCGTGTTCGAGACCGGTAGCGGCTCTTGAGCTCGCGTTGGATCCGCCGCGAGCTCCGCGCCTCGACCGCACGCAGCTCGCGCTGGAGCCGGAGATAGCTCGACCACCGCTCGGGGTCGAGCGCTCCGGCCTCGAGCGCCTCGCGGACGGCACAGCCGGGCTCGGAGGTGTGAGCGCAATCGTTGAACTTGCAGCGCGCCGCGAGCTCGGCGATGTCCGCGAACGCGCTGTCGACGTCGCCCTCCCAGACCTGCAGCTCGCGCAGGCCGGGAGTGTCGACGAGGATCGCCCCGTCGGGCATGACAAGCAGCTGTCGGTGCCGCGTCGTGTGACGCCCGCGCCCGTCGTTGCGGAGGCCTCCCGTCGCCATCACCTCGCGGCCCGCGAGCCGATTGACGAGTGTCGACTTGCCCGTCCCCGACGAGCCGAGCAACACGAACGTCTTCGCCGGTCGCAGGAGGGCTCGCACCGCATCAACGCCCTCTCCCGTCACGTTGCTCACAGGCAGCACCGGGACGCCGACGGCGACCGCCTCCGCCTCGTCCAGCTTCCCGGGATCGTCGAGGACGTCGAGCTTGGTAAGGACGATCACGGGGTCGGCTCCGGAGTCCCAGGCGGCGATGAGGTATCGCTCGAGGCGGCGCGGGTTGAAATCCGCGTCGAGGCCGGAGACGAGCAGCACCGTGTCGACGTTGGCGACGAGGATGTGCTCCTCGGCCTTCAGCCACGGGGTCTTGCGAGAGACCTTCGTGCGCCGTGGGAGCAGCGCCTCGATCGCGAAGCGCTCGCCGGGGGCGTCGCACACGACGACCCAGTCGCCGACGGCCGGCATCCCGCCGACGATCTCGTCGTCACGGAGACGGCCGCGCGCGTGCGCGAGCCGGTCACCCAGTTCGGAGCGAACGTAGTAGCCGCCGCGATGCTCGGCGACGACGCGAGCCGGCCGGAAGCCGCGCTCGGCATAGGGTGCAAGGGCCGCCTCGAACTCGTCGGTCCAGCCGAGGTCGGCCAAGATTCCATCGGACACGAGAAAGACTCCTTCAGTCGGTGGTGAACCAGGCCGCGGCTCGTGCCGCCGAGAAGGTGCCTAGTGAGCGACGGGCGCGAGCCGAGAAGAGATGGGGCGTGCGACTTTCATGGACATCTCCTTTCGCTCGACGAGGGAACCTCGGGAGGGTACGGGACGGCACTGCCAACGTCAACGGCTTGACCGGACGGTCGCATTTCCCTTTGATGTCCGTTGGAACATGAGCGTTGCGACGACAGCCGTCGAGGGGCGGCAGGCAGATGGCAGCTCCATGGTTCGCATGGAAGACGTCCACAAGCGCTTCGGCGACAACGTGGTCCTCGACGGGATCGACCTGAGCGTCGAGCCCGGCGAGGTGCTGTGCGTCATCGGGCCGAGCGGGAGCGGGAAGAGCACGCTGCTGCGCTGTGTCAACCTGCTCGAGCCGATCCAGTCGGGGCGCATCTTCCTCGAGGGTGAGGAGATCACGGGCAAGGGCGTGGACGTCTCCGCGATCAGGCAACGCATCGGGATCGTGTTCCAGCAGTTCAACCTCTTCCCACAGCTGACCGCGCTCGACAACCTCACGCTCGCGGCACGGCGAATCCGGAAGATGCCCCGGCGCGAGGCCGAAGAGAGAGCTCGCGAGCTCCTCGCGAGGGTCGGCCTCCAGGAGAAGGCCGGGCAGCATCCGCACCAGCTCTCGGGCGGGCAGCAGCAGCGCGTCGCCATCGCGCGGGCGCTGATGATGCAACCGCACGTGATGCTCTTCGACGAGGTCACGTCGGCACTCGACCCCGAACTGGTCGGCGAGGTTCTCGTCGTCATGCGCGACCTCGCCCGCGACGGCATGACCATGCTCGTCGTCACGCACGAGATGCAGTTCGCGCGTGAGGTCGGGGACCGTGTGATTTTCATGGATGGGGGAAACATCGTCGAGGAGGGCGATCCGCGCGACCTGCTCGACGACCCGAAGCAGGAGCGGACGCAGCGCTTCCTGCAGAGAACCCGGCTCGCCCATACCCTGGAGGAGCTCATCGACGACCAAGGAGGGACGGAATGAAACGAGTCATCGTCGCGCTTGCGACCGTGGCACTTGCGGCAGGGGCGCTCGTAGCACTCAGTGGCGGCGTTGCGTCGGCCCGCGAGGCCGAGCCGTTCGCGGCCGACCAGAAGAAGCTGCCGCCGCTGCCGGCCGAGATCAGGGCCCGGAAGCGTCTGAACATCGCCGTGAAATGCGACTCGCCCCCGTTCGGATACATCGGTGCGAGGAGCCAGAACGCCGGCTTCGACGTCGAGATCGCGAAGTGGTTCTCACGCTTTGCGTTCGGCAAGTCCAATCGCGTTACGTACACGTGCGTAACCACCCCGGCACGCGAGCCTGCGCTGACAACGGGCCGCGTGGACATGGTCATCGCGACGTTCACGTTCACGGCAGATCGCAACACGCGCATCGACTTCTCGCGTGCGTACTACAAGGCGACGGGGCGGCTTCTCGTCCAGAACAACTCCCCGGTCCGCTCGACCGCGGACCTCGCCGGCAAGACGGTCGTGACGACGAGCGGCTCGATCTACGACCGCTGGATGAAGAACTGCTTCAAGGACACGACGGTGCTCGTGACCGACAGCTTCACGAACGCGCTCATCGCGTTCCGTGACGGTCGCGCGGACACGCTCATGTGGGACGACACGGTGCTGCTCGGCATTGCAGTCACCGATCGGAATTACAAGCTCACGAACGACCTGTTCCTGCCGCTGCCGTACGGCATCGGGATCAAGCAGGGCAACACCGCGCTCAAGCGATGGGTCGACTCGCGACTCAACCTGATGAAGAAGCGAGATCTGTTCTTCCCGATCCTGAAGAACACGGTGCCGCCTGCCCAGGTCGCGCCCTTCTCGAAGAACATCCTGAGGCCGAAGCAGAACTTCGGCTACAACACGGG
>JBGSXQ010000455.1:0-2951 GCA_041751315.1 Gaiellaceae bacterium
CGCGAGGCCGTCGACGTCGCGCTCGCGCATCCGAAGGTCGCCGCGTGGCTCGATCGCTATCCGCCCGATCCATCGACGGACGCCGACTACCGGCCGGAGTCGCGGACGTGGCTCGTCAAGGCCTGGTCGGGGGAGGCGGGACAGATCGCGCAGGCCGTCGTCGAGGACGCGACGGGGCGTGTGAGCGAGGCGTGGACGGGCCCGCAGGTCGCATGGAAGATGGCGCGAGGAGGCGACGCGGCGTTCGGGGGGAAGACGCTGCTGAATCCGTACGCCTGGCTCGCGCTCTGCCTCGTGTTCCTCCTCGGGCTCGCCGATCTTCGAAGGCCGCTGTCCGTTCGCAATCTCGACCTTCTCGCGCTGCTCGGCTTCTCGGTCTCGCTCGTGTTCTTCGACCGCGGCGAGATCTTCCGCAGCGTCCCGCTCGTCTACCCGGTGCTGGCATACGTGCTCGCGCGTGGGCTCTGGGTCGGCTTCGGCCGGCGAGGGAGGCCGCTCGCGTCGGTCTGGCCGACGTGGGTGCTCGCGGCCGCCGCGGTGTTCCTGCTCGGGTTCAGGGTTGGGCTCAACCTGGAGACGCCACGCGGAGTGATCGATGTCGGTCTCGCCGGTGTCGTCGGGGCAGACCGCATCCTCGACGGGCGAATGCCGTATGGGAACATGCCGCAGCGCGGCGAGCTCGAGCCGTGCGGGCCGAAGGACTCCGAGGGCCAGGTTCGCGAGCGCATCCAGTCGAACGGCCGCTGCGAGGCGGCGATCGAGCGTGGGGACACGTACGGCGTGGTCTCGTACCTCGCCTATGTGCCGGCGGTCGTGGTCTGGCCCTGGAGCGGCAAGTGGGACTCGTTGCCCGCCGCGCACGCGACGTCGATCGCCTTCGACCTGCTCTGCGTGCTTGCGCTCTTCCTCGTCGGGCTCAGGTTCGGAGGGAGACGGCTGGCAGTCCTGCTCGCGTTCGCGTGGGCGGCGTACCCGTTCACCGCCTACACGCTGAACGCGAACACGAACGATGCGATCATGCCCGCCTTCCTCCTCCTCGGGTACTGGCTTCTGACGTCGGACTGGGCGCGTGGCGCGTCGGTTGCGCTCGCGGGCTGGACGAAGTTCGCCGCGCTGATCGTGGTGCCGCTCTGGGCGGCCTATCCCGTGCTCGAGGTGCGACGCGTCGCCCGCTTCGCTGCGGCGTTTCTCGCGGCTAGCGCGCTCTCGTTCGGGATTTTCCTGCTCGAGCCGTCGCTGCTCGACGCCGCGCGCACGTATTGGGAGCGCACGATCGGCTTCCAGTCGGGCCGGGACTCACCGTTCTCCGTCTGGGGCTGGGGCCAGTACCACGCGCGTGGCATTCCCGACCTCGGCTTCCTCCAGCCCGTGGTCGCTGCACTCGCGGTAGTGCTCGCGCTCTTCGTCGCGATTCGCCCGCGGCGCAAGGGCCCGCTCGAGCTGGCTGCGCTCACCGCCGTCTTGCTCGTCGCGTTCCAGCTCTCGCTGACCCACTGGTTCTACCTCTACCTGCCGTGGCTCTGCCCGTTCGTCTTCCTCTGGCTGCTCCTGCCGGAGCCCGAGGATCAGGAGGCCGGCACGCGGATCGCCTCGATCGACGAGGACTTGCCGGTCGCGGCGTCGCAGGTGACGACGGCGCCCTCGACGCGCACGCCTCCCTGAGCCGTCTCGAACCGCACGGGGAGGCCCGTTCGCATACGCCTGATCGCGAGCTCGGCTTCGACTCCGATCACCGAGTCGTGCGGGCCGGTCATGCCGGCGTCCGTGATGAACGCCGTGCCCTTCGGGAGCACGGTCGCGTCGGAGGTCTGGACGTGCGTGTGGGTGCCGACGACCGCCGTCACGCGTCCGTCGAGCCAGCGCGCCATCGCCGCCTTCTCGCTCGTCGCCTCCGCATGCACGTCGACGAGGATGACCGGCGTCTGCTTGCGCGCCTCGTCGACGAGGTCGTCGATCACCTCGAACATCGACGTCGCAGGATGGAGGAAGAGCGAGCCCAGGACGTTGATGACGCCGAGCTTCGCGTCACCGACGGGCACGATCGCGAGCCCGCGTCCGGGTGTCGCGCGGGCGGTGTTCGCCGGCCGGATGACGCAATCGGACGCTTCGAGATACTCCCCGATCTCGGCGCGCCTGAAGGCGTGGTTGCCGAGCGTTATGGCGTCGACGCCCATGCCGAGGATCTGATCTGCGAGCCGCGGCGTGATCCCGATCCCGTCCGCCGCGTTCTCGCCGTTCACGACGCATGCGTCGATCTCGTGCTCCGAGCGGATCGCGGGCAGGCGCTCGGCGAGCGCCTTGCGTCCAGGGGCGCCGACGACGTCGGCGATGAAGAGGATGCGCAAAGCGCGAAGAGACTACGGAACGCCGAGCGTGGCCGACGGATAGACCTGGATCGAGACGTTGTTGCCGGCGTCCGCGGCGTACCGCTCCAGCGCCTGGCGCTCGTAGCGCCTGATGTCGATGACCGCGCCGAGCTTCGATGCTCCGGCTGCGACGTTTGCGCCGACGGACAGCTCGGAGTCGGCCCGGACGTTCTGGATCGAGACGACGAGCGACGGAGCGGACGTCGGCCTGAGCTCGATCTCGGCGCCGACGATCTTGCCGGAGACGACCTGGTCGCGAATCGCCACGACGGTGCCGTCCACCGGCGAGTACACGTCGGTTCCCGCGACCGCACCGACGTCGAGGGTGCGTAGCGGGCCACCCGAGAGCTGGTACCACGCGAGGCCCGTCTTGGACGCTCCCGTGATGCGGCGCCAGAGGCGTGCGAGCAGCCCCTCGTTGCGCTGCGGGCCGGCGGGCTTCATGACGAGTGCACCCTCGGAGCTCCCGTGGAAGCCGATCGCGGTGACGCCGCCCTGCGCGACCGGCGACTCCACGCGGAGGTTGCCGACGGTCGCGAGCACCTGGAGATCGGGCGGAGCGGATGTCACCGGAAGCGGCGCGGG
>JBGSXQ010000456.1:0-6961 GCA_041751315.1 Gaiellaceae bacterium
AAGCGGCAGCTCGCCATCCTCACCGATCGCCTCGAAGGCGTCGCGGATCTTGTCGTTCACCGTGTGCGTGACCCGTCGCCCCCGTCCTGGGTGATCGACGCGACCGCGTGGGTCGTCACCGCGCCCGCCGCAAGGTGGGACGACCTGTGGCAGGCCCTGGCGGACATACCCGCAGACTCCCGCAAGCAGTTGGCAGGACGGGTCGTCGCGACCGCCTGCGAGGGTCAGACGGCGCTGTGGACCGCGCGCTTGACGTCGTTCGGCGATCAGACCCTGTTGCCGCTCACCCCGGACTCCGCAAGGCCCCTGGTAGAGGCCGCCGGGCTGATCCTGCCCGCTGGGCCCGCCGAGGCCTCGATGTCGCAGGTCATCGACGACCTCGTCCAGCTGTCGTGGCAGGCGACTCGGGACCGAGCCCGCCCGCACGACTGGCCGGTTGTGGAACGCGACCCCACCCTCAGTCTGGAGCTGCTGAGGTCAGCGGCCGAGGTGGCCTGCACGCAGTTGCGTGAACCACATGCCCAAGCTGCAGGAGCAGCCTCCGCTGTCCTGCTCAACCAGGTCGAGCGCGAACTGGCTGCCCCGCAGACAACCACCCTGGCAGGCGCCGTGTTCGACGCACTCGATCCGTCGGCGCAAGACGACGCGACAGCGGAGCTGTTGATGTCGATCGCCTACCTCGGCCTCTCGGGCGCCGCCGTGCCGAGCGAGTCCTGACACCCCCGGGTGCCTCCGTTCAACCTCAGAGACACACCTTGACTGACACACGAACGTCACACGGGGGGCGCATGCAGGTGCCAAGACGCGCTGTCAGGTGCGGACCCAGGCACTGCGGGGACCCGGATGCGCCGTGTCGCAACACCGCGGTAACGTGCCCCTGACCAGGGAGGAAGCCGTGAGTCGACTCACCGAAGCAGCGTGCGCCCCATCACCAGCCGCTGGATCTGGTTCGTCCCCTCGTAGATCTGCGTGATCTTCGCGTCGCGCATCATCCGCTCGACGGGGTGGTCGCTCACGTACCCGGCGCCGCCGGGAAGACTCTTCTGCGCGCACCCGGCGCACGGGGCTGCTTCACGGTGACCGTCACCCGGGCGACCGCGCAGGGGTTCGCATGGAACGGCCGGACACCGCGGAACCGCGTCTGCCGCCGGTAGAGGCCTACGACACGCCGGCGAGCAGAAAGGCGCGCGACTCCTTGAGCATCTCGCGCGCGATCACGATCCGCTGGATCTCGTTCGTCCCCTCGTAGATCTGCGTGATCTTCGCGTCTCGCATCATGCGCTCGACCGGGTACTCGCGGATGTAGCCGTACCCGCCGAGGATCTGCACCGCCTCGGTCGTGACGTCCATCGCGGTGTCGGTGCAGAAGAGCTTCGCCATCGCGGAGGCCTTCGTCAGCTCCGCGTCGTCGGCGCCGTCGTCGACCATGCGGCCGAAGCGGTAGAGGAGCCCGCGCGCGGCTTCCGTGCGCGTCTCCATGTCCGCGAGCTTCGCGGCTATGAGCTGATGCTGAGCGATGGGCTTGCCCATGGTCTCGCGGCTCCGCGCGTACTCGAGCGCGTAGTCGGTCGCGCCCTGGGCGATGCCGAGCCCTTGCGCCGCCACGCCGGGGCGTGAGCGGTCGAGGATGCGCATGGCGAGCCGGAAGCCCTCCCCCTCCTCGCCGAGGCGGTTCTCGACGGGAACGCGCGCGCCGTCGAAGGTGAGCTCGCCCGTCGTCGAGCCGGCGATCCCCATCTTCGGCTCGAGGCGCGCAACCTCGAAGCCTGGCGTCCCCGCCTCGACGACGAACGCGGAGATCCCCGAGTGGCCCTCCTCCGGATCGGTCTTCGCGAACACCGTGTAGAGCCCGGCGACCGACGCGTTCGTGATGAATCTCTTCGAGCCGTCGAGGACGTACTCGTCGCCGTCGAGCCGGGCGGTCGTGCGCATGGCTGCAGAGTCCGAGCCGGAGCCGGCCTCGGTGAGCGCGTACGCGGCGAGCGTCTCCCCCGATGCGAGTGCCGGCAGGAAGCGCGCCTTCTGCTCGTCCGAGCCGGCGAGCTTCAGCCCCAGCGACCCCAGCTCCTGCACGGCGAGGATGAGCCCGCTCGTCGCGCAGACCTTCGACACCTCCTCGATCGCGACGAGCGAGAGGAGCGTCCCGGTGCCCGTGCCGCCGTAGGTCTCCTCGAAGAAGAGCCCGAAGATCCCGTGCTCGCGGAAGAGCTCGACGACGTCCCACGGGAACTCGTGCGACTCGTCGATCTCGGCTGCGCGCGGCGCGATGCGGTCGCGCGCGATCGTGCGGACGAGCTCGCGAATCTCCAGCTGCTCGTCTGTCAGCGGCTCCCAGGGCACGGCCGAAGTTTAGGTCTCCTAGGCTAGGACACCACGTGGCACTTCGCCTCGATGTTGTTCCCGTCGGAATCGAGGACGTACGCCGCGTAGTAGTCCGGCCCGTACTCGGGACGTAGGCCCGGCGGCCCGTTGTCCGCTCCACCGGCTGCGAGAGCCGGACGCCGTTGCGCCCGGCGATGCCGGCGCGCTGCATCAGCATCGCGACCGAGCAGTGGCCGACCCGGATCCCCCGGCCGAGCACGAGCTCGGCATGGACACGGTTGGCGCCGTAGCTGCCGTACGAGGCGGCGTGGATCTCACGGATCAGATCGGTCAGCCAAGCGTGCCGGACCGCACGCGCAGACGGCGGACGGAAGCGCCAGGCGTAGTAGCCCGCGCAGGAGACCGCGGGCACACGGCAAGCGACCTCGACCGGCAGTCCCTCATCGGCCATCACGGCGATCGCCTCGAACCGCCTTTTTGGGCGCACCTCCTCCTTTAATAGCTCCGCCGCCCGCCGATGCACCGCCAGCTCCGTCTCCAGCTCCCGGATCCGCCGCCGCGCGACCCGCAGCTCCTCGCGCTCCTCACAGCTCAACCCCGGCAGCTCGCCGCGATCGATCAGCACCTGCCGCCGCCACGTGTAGATCGACTGATCGCTGACCTCCAGCAACCTGGCGACCTCGGCGACCGTCTTGCCCGCCGCGACCAGATCGAGCGCCCGCCGACGGAACTCCGCCGGATAACCCTTCCGCCCCATCACGACCTCCTCTCGAGGCCGCCCGAGTCTAGAAACCGGACCCTACGAAACCGGGGCTACTGCAGCCATAGGCTATGCCCAGCTGCTACGCCGCGCCCAACCTAGTTGGAGGCGTTGTATGGTGGCGGGTCACCTTGTCGAGCGGAATGGCAGACAGGTCGCGCCGTGAGCTCGCGCTTTCTCGTGAGCTCGAGGCTGTCAGGCGATTCCCCGAGGGGAATCCCAATCCGGTACTGCAAGTCGATCGCAATGGCGTCCTGCTGTACGCGAACCCGGCGAGCGGCGCGCTGGTGCGATCGCTCGCTTTGGCGCCCGGTGCGCCGCTTCCGACAGCGATCCTCGGCAGCCTCGCGCAGGCTCTCAAGCTCGTCCCGCCGAGAGCGATCGAGCTCCAGGCCGGCGAACGCACGTTCTCCGTCCTGCCGGTCGAGGCGCGGGAGCTCGGCGTCACCAACCTATACGCCACCGACATCACGGCCGAGCGAGTGCTCGAACGGTTTCCCCTGCGCAATCCAAACCCCGTGCTGCGCGTGTCCAGCGACGGGACGCTGCTGTTCGCGAACGACGCTAGCGCGCCCATCGTCGCGGCGCTGCGGCTGGAGGTCGGAGGCAGCATTCCCGCCGAGGCCCGCTGGCATCTCCTGCGCGCGCTCGAGGAGCTTGAGCCCGAGCCCCTGGAGATCACGTCCAGCGGACGGCACTACGCGCTCTACCCACGCCTCGTTCCGGAGCTCCGGACGATCAACGTCTACGGCATCGACGTCACGGCGCTGCGGGCCATCGACAAGTTTCCGGACGAGAACCCCAACCCGGTCCTCCGCGTGACGCGCGACGGCCGCCTTCAGTACGCGAATCCAGCGAGCGACGTGATCACGCGGGCACTCGGCGTCGGCGTCGGAGACGTGTTGCCCGCGGACTTCCGGAGCCGTGTCGAGGACGTCGTCTCCCGCTCGTCAGAGGAGCGGCTCGAGCTCCAGACGGACGGGCGGACGTTCGAGCTTCGCTCTGTCTCCGTCTACGAGTTCGACTTCATCAACCTCTACGGAACCGACGTGACGGCGGCGCGCGCGATCGAGCAGGCGCATCGCGAGAACGAGCGCCTGCTGCTTGCGATCCTGCCGCCTTCCGTCGCCGACCGGCTCCGGCAGGGTGAGACGACGATCGCGGACAGCTTCGACGACATCGCGGTGCTATTCGCCGACCTTGTGGGCTTCACGACGCTCTCGAGCCGGCTCTCTGCCCCCGAGGTCGTCCGAGTCCTGAACGACGTCTTCAGCGCATTCGACGATCTCGCCGATAGGCACGGGCTGGAGAAGATCAAGACGATCGGGGACGCGTACATGGCCGTGGGCGGACTCGTTCCCGACCCGGAGGGTCGCGATCCCACGGTCGCCGTGGCCGAGATGGCGCTGGGGATCGTCCACGCCACCTGGCAGATCGCCACGAGCACGGGCTACGAGCTCGACGTTCGGGTCGGCGTCCACACGGGGCCGAGCGTCGCCGGCGTCATCGGGACGCGTAAGTTCATCTACGACGTCTGGGGGGATGCCGTCAACAGGGCGAGCCGAATGGAGTCGCTCGGGGTGCCCGGTCGGGTGCAGGTCGGCGAGGCGACGTACCAGCGCCTGAGGAGCTCGTTCGCGTTCGAGCGGAGGGGTGTCGTCGACGTCAAGGGCATCGGGCCGGAGACGACGTACTTCCTCGGCGATCGGATCGTGTAGGAGCCGGTCAGCTCTCGCGAGACCACGACGCGCGGGTAGGCCTACGGCGTCCAGCCTCGCCGGGCTCGACGCTGGGACCGATGACAGCTCCGATCACTCTCGCATAAGTGCCGCGCCCACGGCGCATGGAGATGCCATCCCGTCCGTGCACTGCGGTCGCGTTCGGTGCGCCCGGTCTCACACCGAGACCGTCACTCGCAGGAAGGTTGTTATCTCGGCGCAGATCGGGCTCACGGCAACGCCGGCCGCCTTGACTCGTTCCCCCGCTCGGCGCAGCACCTTCTCGACAAGGTCGATGCCCGTCACCTGCCAGCCGCGCTTGGACAGCTGGATTGCCCAGATCCCGCTGCCCGTTCCGAGGTCGAGGGCTGCCCCTAAGGGCGGTCGCGTCCGCTCTCCTCCTCGTCGATTGGTTCCGAGAACTCTACGAAGGGCGAGTGTGCTTTTGCGTCGTCCCAGGGATGGACCCCGATCCGATAGGCGAGTTCGTGATTGCCGTCTCCTCTTCGCGGTGCCCATCGTTGGGCTGACCATCGTCCTGCTGCCACAGCGCGCCGTCAGGCGCGCCTCATGTCCCGGTTGGGCTTCCGCACCTCTCAAGAGACGGTAAGACTCGGCGGGTGAGTTCTGTCTGGGACGACCACCGTTGCCAGCCTGGTCGTCGCCGCGGTCGGAAGCGCGACACGCCCTTTCAACGCCCGTAGCAGTCGCCCGCGGACGCATCGAGCGTGATTCGCGGTGAGCTTTAGGCCGAGCCCGAGGAGGAGGCCTCGCCGGCCTGTTCCAGCTTCTCGAACGCTTGGCGCATCGACACCGCCAGGGGCTTTCCCTTTGAAAGCTTGATCATCCTGATCACGAGACGTCCCCTGAGCGTCGTGCCCGTCCGCTCCCACTCGACGTGCACGCGAGTGCCGCCGTCCTCACGCGGAGCAACGGTCGCTGCGACGTAACTCCCGGGCGCGCAGAAGTTGCTTTCAGTCACCGTCCAGCGCACGGTGTCCGGCGTCGACCAGTCGTAGAGCTCCCTCGCCCAGACCGTCATTCCGGGCATCTTGCTGCCCTCCTTGACGTCTGCGGACGTCTCGCCGACAGAGTAGACCTCGTACAGACTCCGCTCCAGCCCAGGCCAGATGTCGGGTCGCTGCTCGGAGAAGTTGAGCAGCGCTTCACGCACGCGGGCGGGGGGAAGGGGTGTGTCCACGTCAACCTCGAGCCGCGGCATCGGTACCTCTTTCCTCGTTTCGTAGGAGACTGATCCTCTCGCATCCCGCGCGGTTTGACAAGCGCGCCTGTCACTTCGCTGCCGAGGGCGCCCGCAACCGTCTACTTCTCTCAGCCAGAGGACATGTCAGAGCCGTCCAACGAGGTCACCCTGCTCGAAAAGGGTTAGGGCTGGCCGGTGTGGGAGCACGGATACTGGTCTCTCGGCTTCGACGCTAGAGCACGGCAATTCGCCGCAAGACCGCGCGACTAACTCAACGTTTCGACCTATCTATCGGGATCGAGGACGTGCGCCGCGTAGTAGTCCGGCCCGTACTCGGGACGTAGGCCCGGCGGCCCGTTGTCCGCTCCACCGGCTGCGAGAGCTGCATCGTAGAAGCTCCGCACGACGTCCGCATCGGCTGCGGTAAAGCCGACGTGGGTGGCGCCGCCAGGACGATCGGCCTGGCCGACACCGAAGTCCAGGCTGGTCGCATCGGCGAAGTAGGTCATCCCGTCGGCTTCGAAGTGAATCGTGTATCCGAGCGGCGCGAGCGCCTTGCCGTAGAACTCTTTCGCCTTCTCCAGGTCGCTCACACCCACCTTGACGTGGTCGATCATCCGCGCTCCTCCCGTCGCTACAGTCGTCGCGCATGATCCTGGAGAACGGCGTCATCCGCACGATGGATCCGTCGTTGCCGACCACCCGTGCGCTGGCGATCGCGGGAGCGCACGTCGCGGGCGGCGTCGGCACGCACGAGACGGCGCTGCCGAGCCCGGACGTCGTCGACCTCGGAGGCCGTTGCGTGCTTCCCGGCTTCACGGACTCGCACGTCCACTTCCCCACCTGGTCGCTCACCCATCGCGAGGTGAAGCTCGAGGGTGCCGAGACCGTCGCGGAGGCCGTCGAGCGCGTGCGCACACATCCGCGCCAGGGCGAGTGGATCCGCGGCTACGGCTG
>JBGSXQ010000457.1:0-1891 GCA_041751315.1 Gaiellaceae bacterium
CCACCGCCGGCTCTGGCACCGCGTGTCCAATCCTCCGCCCCTCCTCGGGCTGCGCCCACTCGCGCGACCGCCAGTGACTCGAGTGCTCCCGTGCTCATCGCAATGGGGGCGCGCGGGGAGACCGCGGTCAGGCACCAGCTCGAGGGCGAGCTGGTCATCGGGCGCGAGGCAGAGATCCTGCTCGCGGACGAGCAGGTGTCTCGGCGGCATGCGGTGATCCGCGTTGCAGACGGCCGTGTGGAGATCGAGGATCTCGACTCCGCCAACGGTACGGAGGTGAACGGAAAGCGGATCACGGCAGCCACCGTGCTCGCACACGGCGACACACTCACGCTCGGCGACACCGAGCTCAAGGTCGAGCTCCCGCCCGCGATGAGGCAGGCAGGCCACGACGCCGAGACCGTCATCCGCCCGCGCGAGTTCTAGAGGCTCAGCCTGGCGGGGGCTTCGCGAAGTGTTGCTCGAGACGCATCTGGCACTTGAGATTGGAGATGGTCGACTCGATCACGAGCCGAAGTCCGGCCAGTCGCTTCTCGCGGGAGCGATTCGAGGCGCCGCGAACGCGGTCGGGGGCGAGGATGCTGACGTCTTGCAGCGAAAGCGTCTCGGCGTAGGCGTGGCCGCACAGGCCCTTGTCGGCGATCAGCGTGCAGCCGGGGTGAGCGGTCGTGAGCTCCCGCACGGGCTCGTACTCCTTCTCGTTCGCGGCGACGAGCGTGTAGCCCAACGCACGCCGTTCGAGGCGGAGCGGCGAACCCACATCAAGCCTCTCGTGTCCTGCCTCAGAGATCCGTTCGCAATATTTCGCGAGGTTGACGAGAATCTCGTCGGCGGTCTTGACCCAGACGTAGGGGGGCGCGGGTCTCGTTCCAGTGGGCAAGCCAGGAGCGGATGTCGGCCTCGAGGTCGGCGACGCTTCTGCGCACCCCACGGCGCATCAGCTTGCTGGTGATCTCGGCGAACCAGCGCTCGACGAGGTTGAGCCAGGACGCGCCCTTGGGGACGAAGTGGAGCACGAAGCAGTTTGCGGCGGAGAGGTTAGAGGAGATAGGGGAGGCCGAGGAGGTGAGGCGCAGCCATGGGGAGTCCGTGTCGCGCTCGCCTCCGTCGCACCTCGATGTATCGACGCCCATCGACGATTCCTGGCGGAGCTCGACAACGGCACCAGCTGGCCGTTCTGCTGGTATCGCGGGTACTCGTCCGAGGGCACCGATTGGGTTGCGGTAGCTCTCGGCGGCCGGTACGCCGCGAACTGCGCGCCGAGCGCGCGTGCTCGCAGCGGGCGCCATGTTCGCGTTCCGGTCGGGTGCGCTCGACGACATGCAGGCGTACGCCGAAGAGAGCTATGAGATCGCCTGAGAGCTCGGGGACAGCTCCGCGATGCCCTCCCTGGCCCCTCGTGTTCATGGCCGATCCCACGATGCGGCAGAGGCTGCGAAGAAGGGGCTCCTTCTCGCTCGTCGAACCGCGAACACCGCGGCCACCGAGAACGCCTTCATTCTGCTGGGCGCCCTTGCGGTTGAGGGGCGCCGGCTGCTTGCCGCAGCGCGACTCCTCGGAGCGGCGAGTGTCGTGCGTCCGGACGAGTACTTGGAGCTCTCGTTGCGTGGCTTGCATCGGGACGCGACAGAGGCAGCGCGGGCTGCGCTCGGTGGGGAGGACTACGAGGCTGCGTCTGCGGAGGGTGTGAGGATGTCCTTCGACGAAGCGGTCTCGTTCGCGCTCGATCGCTCGACGATTCAGGCGACGTCGAGGTACTCGCGGAGCGCGTTTCGGATCACGGCTGACGTCGTCTCGCCCTCGCGCCGCGCGCGCTCGTCGAGCGCCGCGCGCAGCTCGGGGTCGAGGCGTACTGACTCGACCTCCGCTGCAGCGGAGCCCATCGGCGGGC
>JBGSXQ010000458.1:0-3326 GCA_041751315.1 Gaiellaceae bacterium
AGGTCGCGCAGCAGCGCGATGTGCGCGGGTGGTCCGCCGAAGCCGACGACGCCGATGCGCCCCCACTCGCGCGCGATGGCAGCGAGCGTAGGCATTACGTCCTAGCCCGCGGCGGTACCGAGCGCCGCTTCGCCCTCGCCCACGGCTGCTACGTCGCGCCGTCTCAGCAGGAAGACGAGGGCGACGAACCCCCCCGCGATGAGCACTGCGCTCCCGAAGTACGCGACGTGGAACCCATCGACGAGCGCCTGCGCCTGGTCGGTGGGCTGCGGCTCGCGGCCGAGCCCGGTCAGGGTGTCGTCGGTCGCGCCCACGGCGAGCGTCGCGAGGATCGCCAGGCCGAGGGCGCCGCCGATCTGCTGCGACGTGTTGTAGAGGCCTGATGCGAGTCCCGCGTCGTCGTTCGGGATCCCGCTCGTCGCGATGAGCGTGATCGGGACGAACGTGAGCCCCATCCCGATCGACGCGAGCATGATGCCGGGCAGGAGATCGGTCACATACGAGCCGTCGGGCTGCAGTCGCATGAACAGCAGCATGCCGAGGATCGACATCGGCATGCCGATGAGTGGCACTTCGCGTGCCCCGAGTGTTGCGACGAGCTTCTGCGAAAGACCGGCACCGATGATGATCCCGGCGGTGAAGGGCAGGAAGGCCAGCCCTGCCTCGAGCGCCGAGTAGCCGAGCACACGCTGGAGGTAGAGGGTGTTGAAGTAGAACATCGCGAAGAGGCCCGCGGCCACGAGGAACATGACGATGTTCGCCGCGCGAACCGTGCGCACGCGGAAGATGCTGAGGCGGACGAGTGGCTCGGCCGAGCGCAGCTCGATCAGGACGAACGCGACGAGGAGCGCAATCGCGACGGCGAAGAAGCCGCCGGTGTGAAGCGACGTCCAGCCCTTCTCCTGCGCCTTGACGATTCCATAGACGAGCGCGAGCAAGCCCGCAGTGACCGTGACGGCTCCGGCCACGTCGAAGCTCTTGTGAGCGTGCTCGTCCTTGGACTCCGGTACGGCGCGAAGTGACGCGATGAAGACCGCGATCCCCACCGGGACGTTGACGTAGAAGATCCACGGCCACGAGAGCGCCGTCGTCAGAACGCCGCCGAGCACGAGCCCGACGGCCGCGCCGCCGACGGCGATCGCCGCCCACACGCCCATCGCCTTCGTCCGTTCGGCACCCTCCTCGAACGTCGTCGTGATGATCGAGAGCGCCGCCGGAGCGATGAACGCCGCGCCGAGCCCCTGCAGGCCACGGCAGACGATCAGGGCCTCGGATGTCGGCGCGAGGCCGTTCAAAAGCGAAGCGACAGAGAAGATCACCAACCCGACGAGGAAGATGCGCTTTCGTCCGATGAGGTCTCCGGCACGCCCGCCGAGAAGGAGGAACCCGCCGAACACGAGCGTGTATGAGTTCACGACCCACTGCAGGTCGGCACTCGACATCTCGAGGTCGGTCTGGATCGACGGCAGCGCGACGTTCACGATGGTTGCGTCCAGGATGACCATGAACTGCGCCATGCACACGAGACTGAGGACGAGCCAGGGATTGCGCGGCGCGGTCATCGAGCGCGCACCCTAGCGAGGCGTTTCGTGTCCATGCGGTTATCGTCAGCGCCGTGACCGAGATGCGCCTGTACGACCTGCGGGTCACCGTCGAGCGCATCGAAGGGCGCTCCGTCTGCGGGCTCGAGGTCGGCGATTACTTCGAGGTGACCGAGTCGAGCCGCGTGCGGGTTCCCGACGGCAAGCACTTCTGCCTCTTCGCGATGCAGTCCGTGCTCGCGCTCCTCCCGGCCAAGATGCGCCGTCTGCCCGACGAGGACTGGCTCGAGCGAGACTCGCTCGTCGCGTGCCCGGATCCCGACGAGCGGCTCGTCATGCGCATCGAGCGGATCGGCGAGCGCGCGCTCCTCACCGAGGAGTTGACGTAGCGCGCGAGCTCGGCATCGGGCTCCGGACGGACCAGGAGCCCGTCACGTACGAGGCGATCGCGCGACGCGCGGAGGATGCAGGCGTCGACGTCATCTCCGTCTTCCACGACCTCCTCTACCAGCCGGCGATCGGCCCGCTGCTGCTGATGGCGCGCGTGACGGAGCGGATCCGGCTCGGGCCTGCGGCTCTGAATCCTTTCACGCTGCATCCGTACGAGATCGCGGGGCAAGTCGCGATGCTCGACGCGGTCTCGGGTGGGCGCGCCTACCTCGGGCTCGCGAAGGGCGCGTGGCTCCACCGGCTCGGGCTCGACGAGCAGCGGCCACTGACGGCGCTGCAGGAGGCGGTAACCGTGATCCGGGCGCTGCTCTCCGGCGACATGTCCGGCGTCGATGGGGAGCGTTTCACGCTTGCGCCCGGCACCGAGCTCGCGTACCCGCGCGTGCGCGACGAGGTGCCCCTCCTCATCGGCACGTGGGGGCCCGAGACCGCTCGCTGGGCCGGAACGGTCGCGGACGAGCTGAAGATCGGCGGCACCGCCAACCCGGAGCTCCTCCCGCTCGTGCGCGGCTGGATCGCGAACGACGACGTCCGCCTGGTCGTCGGCTGCGTCACCGTCGTGGACGAGGACGGCGACTGGGCGCGTGCCCACGCGGCCGCGAAGGTGCAGCCATACCTCGAGGTCGTTGCACGGCACGACCCGACGCTTGATCCGGAGGAGCTGCCCTCGCTCGAGCGTTTCTCCATCGCGGGTACGCCCGAAGAGGTGGCAGAGCGGGTCGCCGAGCTCTGGGAGGCCGGCGCCTACCGCGTCGAGCTGGGGACGCCGCAGGGACGCACGCCGCTCTCCGGCGTCGAGCTGATCTGCGACCGCGTGCTCCCTCTGCTGCGCTGAGCGCGTTCGCTACGGTGGAGCTCATGTCGTCGGCCACCCTCGCGGTCGAGCAGCAGCTCGAGACCTACCGCGTCGAGCTCACGGCGTACTGCTACCGGATGCTCGGCTCGGTGGACGCCGAGGACGCCGTGCAGGAGACGTTCATCCGAGCATGGCGTGCCCACGACCGCTTCGAGGGACGCTCGGCGCTGCGCTCGTGGCTCTACCGGATCGCGACGAACGTCTGTCTCGACATGATCGACGCGAGAAAGCGCCGAGCGCGTCCGATGGACCTCGGCCCGGCGGGCGGGCCCGTCGTGGACAACCTCCGCACGCCCGACCAGTTGTGGATCGAGCCGATGCCCGATGCGCTCGTCGTGCCGGATGGCGATCCAGCCGAGGTCGTCGCGGGACGCGAGTCCGTGCGGCTCGCGTTCGTCGCTGCGCTCCAGCAGCTCCCGGCGCGCCAGCGCGCCGTTCTGATCCTCTGCGAGGTGCTGCGCTGGAAGGCCTCCGAGGTC
>JBGSXQ010000459.1:0-1719 GCA_041751315.1 Gaiellaceae bacterium
TCGGGATCCTGCGGCGCGAGGCGACGTTCCGGACGCGGGGCGAGCGGTGCCGGCCCGATCCGGAAATAGCGATCCTGCTCGGACGCGAGTCGCTCGAGCAGCCACGCCGCGGACTCTTTCATCCGCCGGTACTCGGCGAGGCGCCGCGCGAGCTCCTCGGCGGCCTCCTCGGGCTCGAGCTCCCCCAGCTCGGCCTCCTCGTCCGGGAAGAGCGCCCGCGCCTTGATCTCGAGAAGCGCCGAGACCAGCACGAGGAACTCGCCCCACGCCTCGAGGTCGAGCTCGTCGCGTTTCGCCAGGTGCTCGACGAACGCGACGACGATCGCCGCGATGTCGATCTCGCGCGGCTCGAGCTCCTCCTTGAGGAGAAGCGTCAAAAGGAGATCGAACGGCCCCTCGAAGGAGTCGAGCGAGAGCTCCAGCTCCCGGACGGGCGTCGGCAGCACGGCGTGAGGCTAGCCGTGGAACCGGCTAGCGCAGGGATGCTGCAAGTGCGAGTGCCTCCTCCAGCGAGAAGTCACCCTCGAGCCGCACTGTGCGCCCGCTCTCCTCCCACACGAGCACGTCACGCGCGAGTCGAGCCGACTCCTCGATCGCGCGGCCGAGGTCGTCCAGCAACAGCACGGCATGCGGCTCGCCGCTGAGGAAGAACGCGGGCTCACCTCGCACCGTCGAGGTCTCGACGCGTGTTCCCGAAGGCACGAGCTTCTTGAGGATGAAGGGCTCGTCGACGCGCACGCCCGGCGTCTGTGCGACCAGCAGCCGCACCGCGCCAGCCCTCCCGTAGAGAAACCACACGGTGCCCCGGTCGCCGACGTAGACGGTGTCGGGACGCTCCTCGAGCTCCAGGAGGTCGAAAGTGCGGCGCGCTTCCTCGAGCGCCACCTCCCTCCCGAGCATGAGCTCGAGCTCGGTCAGCGGAGGCACGACGGCGGGCAGCCGATCGACGAGCTCGATCCTCTCACCGCCGATGCTGAGGAATCGCAGAAGGGACGAGCGTGCATCCGGGATCGCCAGCGTCGCCACCAGCGCGGCCACGAGCAGGACGGCGAGCACGACGACGAGTTGACGACGGCGCGAAGGCCTCGGTTCCCGCACCGCGATCTCTGCGAGCACGTATGGAGCGAGATCCGGCGGGTTCGGAACGTCGAGCTCGCGTCCGAGCATCGTCAGCCGCTGCTCGAGCGCCGTCACGATCGCGTCTCCGCGCGTAGACGCTCGAGCGCCCGCGCGGTTCGCGACTTGACCGTGCCACGGCGCACACCGAGCACTTCAGCCGTCTCCTGCTCGCTCAACTCGAGGAAGTAGCGGCATGCGAGGACGTCGCGGTCGCGCTCGTCGAGAGCGTTCACGGCAGCGAGCAGAGCCTGCCTACGCTCACCCTCCACGACAGCCTCCTCCGGAGAGGGAACCGCGCGTGCGGAGGCATTCTCCGAAACCGCTCGTTGCGTCAGCGCTTCGCGCCGGCCCGAGGAACGGCGACGGTTGTGGGCTTCGTTCGCGACGATGCGGAGAAGCCACGGCCGGAACTCGGCACCCCGTCGGAAGCCGGGAAGGGCCGCCCAGGCCTTGACGAACCCGAGCTGGGCTGCATCCTCGGCGTCCGCCGCGGAGCCTGTGAGGAGGTAGGCCGTCCGGAAGGCGATGCCCGCGTACGAGCGCACGAGCTCCTCGAAGGCGTGCTCGTCGCCGTTCCTGGCGCGCTCGGCGAGCGCAGCG
>JBGSXQ010000460.1:0-5950 GCA_041751315.1 Gaiellaceae bacterium
GCGCCGCAGCGGGCACAGCGGCGGTGGCAGCGGGCTCCGGGATCGGTCCGACCGCGTACCGCAGCCGCGCAGGCGCATCAGCGCCCAGGCGTTCTCGTAGCCGCCCGAGAAGCTCGTCCCCGAGGAGCATGAGCTCGTTCGACCAGGTCGCAGACGACGTCGCGACGTGCAGCGTGCCGTCGCGAGCGATCCGAAGCGGCCAGGCATTGCGTGCGATCGCATCGCCGACGAGGTCGGGCCAGGCCGCCGTGAGCGCTGCGAGTGGAAGGGCATCCTTGCTCCCTCCGCGCGCAAGCTCCCGTTCGACCTCGCCGCCGATCCTCTCCATCAGCGCACCTCGCCCGGCGCGACCGTGAGCGCCTGCGACGGCTCTACAGGAAGCGCGGAGGCAACGGTCGCGGTAACGACGGTCTGCGACCCGCGCTCGAGCATCCGCGCGAGCGCGCGACGACGGTCGCCATCGAGCTCGGACAGCACGTCGTCGAGGAGGACGAGCGGAGAGACGTTCGTTCGGCGGCGGAGCGCTTCGGCCTCTGCCAGCACGAGTGCAAGAACGGCCATGCGCTGCTCCCCTTGCGATCCGAACACGCGCAGGTCACGCGTGTCCGCCTCGATCTCGAGGTCGTGCAGGTGTGGGCCGGCACCGGTAAGGCCACGGTCCAGATCCAAGCTCAGCCGCCCGTCGAGCTCGTCGACCGTCGCCGCCGCGCCTTCGTAGGCCAGGGTCGCTGCGGCGAGCCCGAGCTCGCCGGCCGCTTCCGCGAAACCGGATGCAAGTGTCTCGACGGCGTCGAGCCTGGCGTCGACGAGCGCGTCGCCCAGCGTGGCGACTCGCTCGGTCCAGGGCGCAAGCGCCTCGACCGACGAGAACCCGGCTCGAACACGGCGCAACCCCGCGTTGCGCTGGCCGAGCGCATTCGCGTACTCGACGGCGATGGTCGCACGGGCGGGAGCGAGTCGCCCCACGACCCTGTCCAGATATGCGCGCCGGGTCGCCGGCGCTCCCTTGACGATCGCGAGCCTGTCTGGCGTGAAGACGAGCGTCGCGAGGTCGTTTCGCAGGCGGTCGCCCGAGACGAGGCGCTCGCCGTTCAGCGTCGCCCGGCGTCCGTCCGTACGAGACAGGGTCACATCCGTCGAGAAGGAGCCGTCTCCCACTGCGCCGCGGAGCGTGACCCGCGCGGCGTCCGCGCCGAACCGTATGAGGGTGGCGTCTCGTCGAGCGCGCGGCGAGAAGCCCTGCGTGCCGACGTGCAGCCCTTCGAGGAGATTCGTCTTGCCAGCGCCGTTCGGGCCGTGCAGCAACACGATTCCCGGCTCCAGCGTTAGCTCGAGCGAGCCGTACGAGCGAAAGTCACGGAGCGTGACGTGCCGGACGATCAGCCCGCGAGCCGGATGGGCATGATCAGGTACCAGAAGCTCTCTTCCGGCGATGCCAGGAGCCCGGGGCGGAGGCGGTTGATCAGCTTGAGCTGGACGGTGTCACCGGTGACCGCATCGAGACCGTCGCGAAGGAACTCCGGATTGAAGCCGATCTCGAGCTCTTCTCCGGAGAACTCGATCGGCAAAGACTCGGTCGCCTCCCCCACGTCCTGCGTCTGCGCGGACACTGTGAGCTCGCCGTCGGCGAAGCGCAGCCTGAGCGGCGCGTTTCGCTGGGCCATGAGCCCCGCACGGCGGACGATCTCGAGCAGCGCTGCGCGCGGCGTCGTGATCTCGATCTCGAAGGTCTCGGGCAGAAGCTGCTTGTAGTTCGGAAACTGCCCGTCGATCCGCCTGCTGGTCAGCCACACCTCACCGGCGGCGAAGAGCACGTGGTTCTCGTGCACGCCGAGCTGCACCTCGTCGCTTCCCGCGGCGATGCGCGCGAGCTCCTGGAGAGCTCTGGCGGGGATGATCGCCTCGAGGTCGGGGCCGCTGGCGGACAGGGGTGTCTCCTTGACGGCGAGCCGGTAGGAGTCTGTCGCAGCCATCACGAGCTTGTCGCCTTCGAAGCGCACGAGAACTCCGGTAAGGACGGGCCGCGACTCGTCTCGAGATGCGGCCCGGCCAACCTTGTCGATGGTCTGCAGCAGCGCGCCGGCTTCGATCGCGTGGAGCGCGACATCGATCGGAGGTAGGCGTGGGAAGTCCTCGGCGCTGTAGACGTTGAGCCGCGACGAGTGGCTTCCGGATGTCACAACGAGCACGCCGTCGCCTTCGTCGTGCGAGAGCGTCACCGTGTCGGCCGGCAACAGCCTCACGAGGTCCGTGAGGAGGCGTCCGGGAACGACCACGCTTGCGTCGCCCTCGATCTCGCCCTCGATGGACGCGCGCAGCGAGATCTCCATGTCGGTCGCAGCGAGGGTGAGCTTGCCCTCCTCCGCGCGCAGCAGGATCCCGCCGAGAACCTGGACGGCACCGCGTGTCGACACGGCTCGCGCAACGACGCCCAGCGCAGCCGCGAGGTCGCTCTTCGAACAGGTGGCGCGGAGCGCAGTGTCGGTCGCCATGTCTGTATTCATTACTGAAGAGAAAAGATCGTAGAAGTAATAGGAGTGTGAATCATGGGGAGGACGGGTCGTTTCTCGTCCGAGAGCGGGACAAACGCGTGTGGACAAAGGTGTGCGTGGGGACCCACGTCGTGCACAGGCCGCAACTCCCGACGGTGCTGGACCCCCAGTTTCACCGGGCCTGCTTGATGCGCGCGGTGAGTTCTTGCACAAGGTTGTACACAGACCGGTCCTCGAGCATGAGCCGTCCGATCTTGTCCTTCGCGTGGATCACGGTCGTGTGATCGCGGCCGCCGAACTCGCGTCCGATCATCGGCAGCGACGCGTCGGTGAGCTCGCGCGATAGATACATCGCCACCTGGCGCGGGTACGCCACAGCCTGTGAGCGACGCGGGCTGACGAGCTCGTCCAGGGTCACGCCGAAGCGCTGCGATACCGCCTCCTGTATCCGTGGAATGGTCACCTCGGGCACAGCCTCGCCCTGCGGGTAGACGTCGCGGAGGACGTCTTCCGCGAGCTCGACGGTGAGCGAGCGATCCGTCAGGGACGAAAAAGCGACGACGCGCGTCAAGGCGCCCTCGAGCTCACGGATGTTCGCCGACACTCGCCCGGCGATGAACGTGAGCACCTCGGGATCCTCGATCGCGATGCGCTCGGTGTCGACACGCTTGCGCAGGATGGCGATCCGGGTCTCGAGATCGGGCGCCTGGATGTCCGTGAGCAGTCCCCACTCGAACCGCGAGCGCAGCCGTTCCTCGAGCGTCGCGATCTCGCGTGGCGAACGGTCGGACGAGATCACGATCTGCGCGCCACCTTCGTAGAGGGAGTTGAACGTATGGAAGAACTCCTCCTGGATCCGCTCCTTGCCCTCGATGAACTGGATGTCGTCCACGAGCAGCACGTCGTAGTTGCGGTAGCGCCGCTTGAAGCCCTCGATGCGCGCGCCACGGTCGCGGACGGCGTCGATGAACTCGTTCATGAACGTCTCGCTCGTGACGTATCGCGTCGTGAGGCGCCGGGAGTGCTGGCGAACGTAGTGACCGATCGCCTGCAGCAGGTGTGTCTTGCCGAGGCCCGTGCCGCCGTAGATGAAGAGGGGGTTGTAGGCCTGCGCCGGCGCTTCGGCCACGGCGAGCGCAGCCGCGTGTGCGAAGCGGTTCGACGAGCCGATCACGAAGAGGTCGAAGGTGTACTTCGCGTTGAGCTCGACCTCGACCGCTTCGTGCGCCGGCGCCGCGACCTTGATCTCCGCGGGCTGTGGCTGCTCGCGCTCCTCCACCGCGCCGTTCGCTGGTCGCGGCTGCCCGCGCTCCGCGACCGTGAAGCTGACGACGACACCCGCCGGCGCCGTCTCCGTCGCCGCCCGCGTCACGAGATCGAGAAAGTGGCCTTGGATCCAGTCGAGCGTGAAGTCGTTCGGAAGCTCGACGACCAGCCGCCCGTCCCTGAACGATCGCGGAGACGCCTGGCCGAACCAGGTGTCGTACGTCGTCTCGGTGAGCGTGTCCCGCAGCCAGCCGGCTACGGGGCTCCAGAGGTCGTCGGCTCGTGTCTCGGCTTGGTGCTCCACCCGTCCTCGCGCATCGTGGGGTCGTGTCGGGAAGGCGCGAGCATAGCACCGTTCGGTTGCCCCCTCAATCGCGCTCCCGAGCCGATCTGTGGATGAATACATACCTATTTTGCAGGGCTTTTGCGGCTTCCACAGCGCTTTCCACACCTGTGGAAGAATTCAATCACGTTGCCCTGACTGAGAACCGTCGCGCCCACTGAGCAGCGATTTACGACCAAGGCGAATCCACACACTCTGTGGAAAACTGGGTTGAGGAGCAGTCGTCTATACTCGCCACTCCTTCGAACCGGACCTCACCGAGATCACGTGAAACGCACCTATCAACCGAACGTCCGCCGGCGCAAGCGACGCCATGGCTTTCGGGCGCGCATGTCCACGCGCGGAGGTCGCGCGATTCTCAAGCGCCGCCGCGCGCGAGGCCGGAAACGCCTCTCGGCCTGAGACGCGCGTCCGTGCAACGTCGCAATCGGCTCTCCCGGTCGAGGGATTTCGACACCGTCTACAGGCGCGGCCGTTCCGCGTCGAGTCGCTATCTCGTCCTCCACTGGTTCGTGCGCGAGATGGAAGGGGATGACGAGCCGCGGCTCGGACTTGCGGTGCCACGCTCGGTGGGCACGGCCGTCGCGCGCAACCGCGTAAAGCGCCTGCTGCGCGAGGCGTGGCGCGAATTGCTCCCGAGTGTTCCGCGAGGGCTGGACTACGTGCTCGCCGCTCGCCCGGGGCTCGCAGAGCCCGCCGAGACCCGCGGCAAGGACTGGCTCGTCGCCGAGATCGGCGAGATCCTCGAGAAGGCGCGCACGTGAGGTACCTCGGGATCGGGCTCGTGCACGTCTGGCGCTGGACTTTCGGTTTGCTGACTCCGGGTGGAACGTGCAAGTACCACCCCAGTTGCTCGCAGTACGCGATCGACGCGCTCCGTGAGTTCGGGCTCGTGCGCGGCGGCGCCCTCGCGGGCTGGCGGCTCCTTCGCTGCAACCCGTGGAGTCACGGCGGAGTGGACTACGCCAAGGATCAGTCCGTGTTTCCGCTCGTCGGCCAGAGGAAGGCGCGGACGTGATCGTCGGCGGTGTCCTCTCCCCGCTCGAGAGCGTCCTCACCGAGGCCCTCATCTGGTTCCACGAGACCGTGGGCTTCACATGGGGTTGGTCGATCGTTGCGGTGACGGTGGCCGTACGCGTCCTCCTCGTGCCCGTCGCGATCCGGCAGATCCACTCCATGCAGAGCCTGCAGATCCACGCGCCGGAGATGAAAGCGATTCAGCAGCGCTACAAGAGCGATCGTCAGCGCCAGTCGGAGGAGCTGATGAAGTTCTACAAGGAGAACAAGATCAACCCGTACGCATCTTGTCTTCCGATCGTCTTCCAGATCCCGATCTTCATCGCGCTCTTCTTCGTCTTGCGCGACTTCGAGAATGAGATCTTCCCGGACTTCGGCGGCCAGCTCGAGTGGCTCGGACTGGTGAACATCACGGAGCCGACGAAGGACGGCTGGGGGCCCGTGCTCATCGTCGTCTACGCGGCGAGCCAGCTGACGTCGACGTACCTCATGTCCACGGCGATGCAGAGCAAGGCGCAGCGCTACATGATCATGTTCCTGCCGATCGTCTTCATCCCGTTCATCCTGCGCTTCCCGGCGGGGCTCATGATCTACTGGCTCACCACGAACCTGTGGACCACGGGCCAGGGTCTCGTGACGAGGCAGCTCATGCCGAAGCCCGTCGCGCCGCCAAAGCGTTCGAGCAGGACGCCCCCAAAGGACGAGCCTCCGTCGACGAACGGCGAGTTGCCGCCTTCGGAGACGAAGCCGACGGCCGCTACGAGTGGGGGCCCGCCGCGGCGCGTCAAGCGCAAGCGCGGTGGGCGGCCGCGGCGATGACCGAGGCCAGCTC
>JBGSXQ010000461.1:0-7163 GCA_041751315.1 Gaiellaceae bacterium
GCCGACTGCGGCAGCCCGTGAGCGACGCCTCGAGGGCAAGCGTCGTCGCGCGCGCACGAAGTCTCTCCGGAGGCCGCCGAGCGGCGAATAGACTCGCCGCGGTGGACGTGCTCCGGCTCGCAACGTTGCTCCCGGAGCTTCCGCGCTCCCGCACACGGCTTCTGGACAACCTCGGTCGGATTCGCCGCGAGGTCGGGCCGATCACGATGGAGCTCTCGGACGCGCTCGCCGACCACATGAACATTCGCCGCGGCGAGGTGCACGAGGTCGTGTCCTTCTACTCGTTCCTTCAGCTTCCCGTGGACACGGTTCGCGTGTGCACCGGGCCTGTCTGCGACTGCTTCGGCGGACGCGACCTGCTCGCCACGACCCCCGGCGCGATCGAGGTTCCCTGCCTCGGGCACTGCGACCTGGCGCCGGTGCTGACCCGCGGCGACGAGATCGTCCCAGCGGTGACGCACTCGACGAACGAGGGCCCGGCGGTCGCGCTCGGTGGCGGAGACGAGACGCTCGCCGACTACGCGGCACGCGGCGGTCTCTCACTTCTGCGTGAGCCGCTCGCGCTCGAGCGCATCGTCGAGGAGCTGAAGGCCTCGGGGCTCACTGGCTACGGGGGTGCCGGCTTCCCGACCGGGCTGAAGTGGGAGGCGGTTAGCCGGGAGCCAAGCCCGCGGTATGTGGTTGTCAATGCAGACGAGGGCGAGCCGGGGACCGTCAAGGACCGCTACGTGATGGAGCTCCGCCCGCATCTCATGCTCGAAGCGACGGTGCTCGCCATGCGCGTGCTCGACGCACCTGAGGGGTACATCTACCTCCGCGAGGAGTACGCAACAGCTCGCGTGCGACTGCAGCATGCGCTCGAGGAGCTCCGCGCGGCAGGACTCCTCGACGGTCTCTCTCTCGAGCTGGTCGTCGGTGCGGGCGCATACATCGCCGGCGAGGAGACCGCGATGCTCGAGTCGATGGAAGGCCGGCGCGCGATGCCGCGCCTGAAGCCTCCGTTCCCGAGCCAGTTCGGCTACCTCGGCCGGCCGACCCTCATCCAGAACGTCGAGACGCTCGCCCACATCCCCGCCATCCTCTTGAGCGGCGGCGCATGGTGGGCCGGGCTGGGGACACGCGATGCGAAAGGCACGCGACTCTGGTCGGTCTCGGGCGTCGTGGGCAGGCCCGGCTGCTACGAGGCACCCAACGGCGTGACCGCGCGCGAGCTCGTCGAGGACTACGCCGGTGGCTTCGTCGGCGAGATCGGCGCGATCGTCCCCGGGGGCGCGGCGAGCGGGATCCTGCCTCCTGCCGCCGTCGACGCCCCGCTCACGCGCGACGGTCTGCAGGAGTACGGTGCAGGGCCCGGATCGGCGGCGGTGCAGGTCTTCCCCGGTTCTTATTCCCCATTGCGCCTGCTGGCCGAGACCATGCGCTTCTTCGCCGAGGAGTCCTGCCAGAAGTGCACCCCGTGCCGCATCGGCAACCGCGCGCTCCACCATCTCGCCGAGGAGCTGCAGCACGGGCAGACCGTTATGACGCGTGAAAAGGTGGACGAGTGGCTCCTCGCAATGGAGAAGACCTCCATCTGCGGGCTCGGCCAGGCCGCGCCGTACCCCGTTCGGCACGCGATGACTCACTGGCCTGAGCTATTTGCGCCGCTGGGCCCGTCGTCACAGCGGTAAACGCGGGGTCAGACACCGAAGTCTGTCAACTACGCGCGCACGAGGGCGCGATAACAGGCCATGGCGTCACCAGACTCGTCCGTAAGGTGCAGTAGGAGCTCGTCGGCGTGCAGGAACCTGGGCATGGCGTCGAGCCCAGCCAGCGCCCGGTGACTGCTCCATCGCCACTCCTCCGCCCGCGCACAGAGCCCCTTCTCGATCGGGTTACGAGCGACGTATCGAACAGTCCGGAGAAACTGTTCTTGCGTCTCCTGGAGCACCGCCCCGAACCGGTTCTTGAAGAGGTGGGCTTCGCGTCCGTACCGCAGATTGAAACGCCGAGAGTAGCCGCCGTTCAGCTCGCGCATCGCGGTCGACAAGCGGGCATCCGGGGTGCGAAAGATCAGGTGATAGTGATTCGTCATGAGGCAGTAGCCGAGACAGGCCAGCCTGTAGCGCGCTACCGCCCGTTCGAGGCAATGCAAGAAGTCGACGCGATCTCCGTCGAGCTCGAAGATCGCCTGCCGGTTACTCCCCCGTGAGTAGACGTGATAGATGCCGTTCTCAATGAACACGCGAGGCTTTCTGGCCATGCGATGACGGTAGCGGCGTGCGACGCCTCGTCTTCGCCCTGTGGACGAATCGTGACGCTCTCGGCAATCAGCCCGCTTGACAGGCCTCAGGTGTCTGACCCCGGTCGACGGGGGATACGATGGCCGCGTGATCGAGTTCACGCTCGACGGGCGCACCGTCTCGGCGAACGAGGACGAGCTCATCGTCCACGCGGCCGCGCGCCATGGCACGTTCATCCCGACGCTCTGCCACGACTCCAAGCTCGATCCCTACGGGGGCTGCCGCATGTGCGTCGTCGACGTCGAGGGCGCTCCGCGACCGCTCCCAGCCTGCGCGACCCGCGTCGCCGACGGCATGGTCGTCTCGACGAACGGCCCGATCACCGACTTTCAGCGCACGCTCACCGAGATGCTCCTCTCCGAGCACCTGAACGCATCGCCGGGCGGACGGCCGAACGAGCTTCTCGACCTCGCGAATGAGCTCGGCGCCGAGGCGCCCCTCACGCTCCCGGACGCAAAGCGCAAGGCCTACGACGACCGCAATCGCCTGATGGGCTACGACCCCGACGCCTGCATCCTGTGCGCGCGCTGCGTGCGCTACACGCAGGAGGTCATGCAGTGCTCCGCCCTGAGCCTCGAGGGTCGCGGCGGGCACGCACGCGTCGTCCCGACCTGGGAGCTCTCGTGGCTGGACACCGAGTGCGAGCTCTGCGGCGGCTGCCTCTCCGTCTGCCCCACCGGCGCGATCTACGAGAAGTTCGAGGAGGGCACAGCCAGGCCGGAGCATGCGCTCGAGCAGGTGCGCACGACGTGCACGTTCTGCGGCGTCGGCTGTCAGATCGACCTCAACCTCGACCCGCAGACGAAGCACATCGTCAAGGTCACGTCGAAGGACGAGTACCTCCCCAATGAAGGCAACCTCTGCGTGAAGGGCCGCTTCGCCTTCAACTTCGTCCACCATCCCGACCGGCTGACGCAGCCGCTCGTCCGCGGCGAAGACGGCGAGCTTCACCCGACGACCTGGGAGCACGCCCTCGAGACCGCCGCGACCGGCCTGAAGAACGTCATCGCGACGCACGGGCCGCAGTCCGTCGGCTTCCTCTCCTCGGCCCGCCTGACGAACGAAGAGAACTACCTGATCCAGAAGCTCGCACGCACGGGGGTCGGCACCAACTCCGTGCACTCGTGCGAGTCGACCTGACATGCTCCCACTCTCTACGGCCTGGTCAGGTCGTTCGGCAGAGGAGCTAGCACCAACTCGATCCCGGAGATCGAGAACGCCCGCTTCCTGTTCGTCATCGGCTCGAACACGACCGAGGCGCATCCTGTCCTCGCGCTCAGGATCAAGAAGGCCGTCCGCAAGGGCGCGACTCTCGTCGTCGCCGACCCGCGCAAGATCTGGCTGACGAAGCTCGCGAAGCGACATCTGCAGCTGCGGCCAGGATCCGACGTCTGGCTTCTGAACGCGATGATGCACACGATCCTCGAGGAGGGCCTCCAGAACGAGGACTACATCCGCGACGTCACCGACGACTTCGAGGTCGTCCGCGAGATCGTCATGCGCTACTCGCCCGAGGACGCCGAGCGCATGACCGGCGTCCCGGCCGAGGACATCCGTGCGACCGCGCGCGAGTACGCGAGCGAGCGCCACGCGTCGATCTTCTACACCCTCGGCATCACCGAGCACGCCTGTGGCGTCGACAACATCTGGTCGCTCTCGAACCTCGTGCTCATGACGGGCCACCTCGGCTACGAGTCGACCGGGCTCAACGCGCTCCGCGGTCAGAACAACGTCCAGGGGTTGAACGACTCGGGCGCGAATCCGTCGTACCTCCCCGGCTACCAGTCGCTCGACGATCCGGAGGTCAGGCGGAAGTTCTCCGAAGCGTGGGGCGTCGAGGTTCCCGAGCGACCCGGCTACCGCCTCGACCAGATGATCTCCGGCCTGCACGACGGCCGGATCAAGGCGCTCTACCTCGTTGGCGAGAACCCCGCGCAGACCGAGCCGAACGCCCACCACGTCGAGGAGGGCCTCGCGGGACTCGATTTCCTCATGTCGCAGGACATCTTCCTGAACGACTCGACCCGCAAGTACGCCCACGTCGTCCTCCCCGCCTCGAGCTTCGCGGAGAAGGACGGCACCTTCACGAACACGGAGCGTCGCATCAGCCGCGTGCGCGCTGCGGCGCCGCTTCCGGGCGAGGCAAGAGTCGACCGAGAGATCGTCATCGCGATGGCCAAGGCGCTCGGCGCGAACTGGCCGGAGTACCCCGATGCCGAGTCCGTGTGGAACGAGCTCGCGGATCTCGCACCGAACTGGGAGGGAATCCGCTACGACCGCCTCGAGGAGAACGGGATGCAATGGCCGTGCACGGATCTCGACCACCCGGGGACGCCGTACCTGCATGCTCCCCGCCCCGCCCTCCCATCGGGACGTGGGCGCTTCTTCCCGGTCGAGTTCCAGCCGCCCATCGAGGAGCCCGACTCGGAGTACCCGTTCGTGCTCACGACCGGGCGCACGCTCTACCACTACAACTCGGCGAACATGACGATGCGCGAGCCCGGCGTGACGGATAAGCAGCAGGCGCCGTTCTTCGAGATCCATGCCGAAGACGCGGGCGCCCTCGGAATCGCACACGGGCAGATCGCGCGGCTCGTCTCGCGCCGCGGCGAGCTCGAGGCCGAGGCCCACTACTCCGAGCGGGTCTATCCCGGCCTCGTCTGGATGGCACTGCACTTCGCCGAGCAGAAGGTGAACTGGCTCACGCACGACGTCGGCGACCCGTTGATCGGGACACCGGAGTACAAGGTCAGCGCGGTGCGCGTGGAGACGCTGCCCGCCGCGGTTGCCGCCGGTGACTGAGCGTCTCGGCGAGCCTCGAGTCGACGTCGAGTCCTGCGAGTCGACGCAGGCGCTCCTCGATCCGTCGCAGCCCGAGGGAGCACTCGTCGTCGCCGACCACCAGACGGCCGGGCGCGGGCGGCTCGGGCGCAACTGGGAGGCGCCTCCTGCGAAAGCACTGCTCTTCTCGATCCTCCTGAAGCCGCCGCGGGAACGTCACCCACCGGAGCTCTCGCTCGTCGCCGGTGTCGCGATCGCAGACGCCCTCGAACAGACGACCGAGCTCGCCGTGCAGGTGAAGTGGCCGAACGACGTCATGCTGCGGCGCCGCAAGGTCGCCGGCTGCCTTGCCGAGGCGCGCGACGGCGCAGTCGTTCTCGGCATCGGCGTGAACGTCAACCAGTCGAACGACGAGTTGCCCGCGAACGCCGGCTCGCTCTTCACGCTCACCGGACGCGAGTGGGATCGCGAGACGATCCTCGCCGGCGTGCTCGACGATCTCACGGTCAGGTACGGGGAATGGCGGGACGGCGGCCTCGACGCGATCTATGAGGCTCTCGGCCCGCGCGACTTCCTCCGTGGACGACGGGTCAGCGTGAACGGCACGAGCGGCGTCGCGTCGATGATCAACCGCCAGGGACGCCTCGAGATCGCGGTCGGTCAAGGCGAGGTCGTCACGGTCGAGAGTGGCGAGGTGACGTATGAGCGCTGAAGGCGACTGGGCCGATCCCGACATCCCGCAAGATCCCGGCATTCCGGGCTCGAAGCTTCCCGAGCAGCTCCCGCCCCAGGATGAGGAGGAGGTCGAGCGCGTTGCCGACGCCGAGCAGCCCGACGTCGACGACGAAGGTCACATGTCGCGCGACGAGCCCTAGCCGCCGCCGCGGTTCGCAAGCGCCGTGATGACGATGTAGAGCACGACGCCGATCGGGACGATCAGCGACCCGAGGCGTTGCCAGAGCGGCTTCGGGAGCTCGTCCTCCTCGTCCATCGGCGCAGGCTCGAGCTCGGGCGGCAGCTCGACCTCACGCTCGACCTCGTACGTCTGCGGCTCGAGCTGCTCGATCTCGACGGTCTGCGCCGCATATTCGTCCGCGTCGTCATGGGTGTCGGGCCTGTCGGACTCGATCGTGCTCCGCTCGAGGTCGAACAGGCTGGGCCAGCGGCCGCACGTACGGCATGCGTTCGCCACCGGCTCGTTGGCCGTGCCGCACTGAGAGCAGCGCCAGGGCGCGTCCGCCATGGGGAGAGCTTAGGCAGCCGGCCCGACTACTGCGACATTCGAAGGGGGATCTCGACCACGTTCATCCGTGACCCGTCCTCCGCAGAGCGCTCGAACACGATCAGTGCGCCGACGCCGTCGAAGGGGATCGTGAAGGGCTCCGTCGTGAACTCGAACGTGCCGCGCGTGCCCGACCCGGACGTCGCGGTGACGAAGTTCTCGTCGACGATCCGCCCGTCGGTGTCGGTGAGCTCGTAGTGGAACGTCGCTTCGAACGTGTTGGCCGTCCCGGTGGCCCGGACGGGGCTCGTCACCTCCTGGAACGGGAGCGGCGACTCGACGAGCACGGATGGCGTCTGCTCCTCGAAGTCGGCCCGCGCGTAGCTCTCGCCGTCGAGCTCGACCGAGGTGACGCCGACGGCCGGCTGGATCAACGTGTAGACGAGCTGCGCGCGCTCACCGGTGGTCAGCTCCGACGACGAGTCCACGGTCGCGACATCGCCAGCAACCTCGACGTCGACGCCTTCGGGAAACCCACCCGTCAGCCCCATCTCCGCCTCGCTGGAGGTCGGCCCCTCGACGAGCTCGGACACGATGCTCTGAGCCGCCTCGTCGCCCTCGGCCACGTCGCGGGACACGGGCCACACCTGATCGTCGAGGAGGAAGTACACGCTCGCTTCCTGAACCTGCGTCGGCGTCTCGTCGCCGCCGCACCCCGCGGCGACGACCAGGACGAGAGCGACGAGCAGCACGCGCTTCACGCTCAGAGCGTAGATGGTTGATGCCACGAGATCGCCGGCTCCGGGGCGCGAGCTGGCCGCTCTGGGGCGCGACGGGAGAGCGGTGGCGATGCTGGAGGCCTCGGTGCCGCTCTCCCG
>JBGSXQ010000462.1:0-14775 GCA_041751315.1 Gaiellaceae bacterium
GCCCGAGCGACCCCCCGCTCGCGCCGAACGCGGCGCGGATCTCGTCGTCCGTCGCCGGCCTGAAGTCGCTCGCGAGCACGCCGAGGAGCTTCGACTCGGACAGCCGGTCGTCACCGCGCACCAGTCCGAGGACGAGTGTCCCGTCCGTCTTCACGACCGGCATCGCCTTCGACGTCGCCGAGGTGTCGATCCCGAGGAGCTCAGCGAGAGTCTCGATCGTGGACACGCCCGGCGTCTCGATCTTCTCGGGCACCTCCAAGCGCTCGGGCTGAACTGATGCACGCGGTACGCCGCGGGCGATCTCGAGGTCGGCGGCGTAGTCGCTGTTCTCACACGTCACCAGCGTGTTCTCTCCCGACCCCGAGGGCGCGAGGAAGTCGACCGACTCCTTCCCACCCATGACGCCTGATTCGGCCGCAACCGCAGAGAACTCGAGCCCGCAGCGCTCAAATGTGCGGTGATAGGCGCCCTCCTGCTTTCGGAAGCTCGTCTCGAGGCCCGCCTCGTCGCGGTCGAACGAGTACGCGTCCTTCATGATGAACTCGCGGACCCGGAGAAGCCCGCCCCGCGGCCGCGGCTCGTCGCGATCCTTCACCGAGAAGTGGTAGAGCATCTGCGGGAGCTGCCGGTAGCTCTGGATCTCGCGGGCGTGGAAGGTGACGGTCTCCTCGTGCGTGAACGGAAGCACGTAGTCGCGCCCGTGACGGTCCTTGAGGCGGAAGAGCTCCTCGATGTAGTCGCGCTTGGTCTGCTGCCAGAGCTCGAGTGGTGTCAGGACGGGCATGAGCATCTCCTGCGCGCCGATGGCGTCCTGCTCCACGCGCACGATCTGGACGACCTTCTGGTGCACGCGCCAGCCCAGCGGAAGATATGTCCAGACGCCCGCGCTCACCTGCCTGATGTACCCACCTCGCACGAGGAGCTTGTGCGAGACGGCCTCGGCGTCCGCGGGGGCCTCGCGCAGGGTCGGGATGAAGAGCTGGGACTGCCGGGTGGTCATGAAGTGGCGAAGGCTAGTCGAGGGGGATGAGGCTGGCCTCGGCCATGGCGAGGGCAGCCGGCTTCGCCATCTTCAGCCGCTTCGGGCGCTTCATGCCCTCGGCGAGCCAGCGGTCGATCTCGACGAAGAGCTCGTCGATGAGAGATTCGGAAGGCACCTTCTTGAGGACGCGTCCGTGCGCGTAGATGAAGCCGACGTCACGGCCGCCTGCAATCCCGAAGTCTGCGTCACCGGCCTCCCCGGGCCCGTTGACCGCGCACCCCATGACCGCGACCTCAAACGCTTCGGGATAGGCGCTGAGACGGTCTTCCACGACTCGCGCGAGGCTCTCGACGCCCACGTTGTCTCGACCGCACGAAGGGCAGGCGATCATGACGGGCCCGCGCTCGCGCAGGCCGAGCGCCTTGAGGATCTCCCACGCGACGCCGACCTCCTTGACCGGGTCCGCCGTGAGCGACACCCGCATCGTGTCGCCGATCCCGTCCGCGAGCAGCGATCCGATGCCAACGGAGCTCTTGATCGCGCCGGCGAACTCCGTTCCCGCCTCGGTGACGCCGAGATGCAACGGGTACGGCACCTTCGCCGAGAGCATCCGGTACGCGCGGATCATCGTCGGCACATGAGTCGCCTTCACGGAGATCTTGAACTCGCGATACTCGAGGCGCTCGAGGAGCTCGACCTCTTCGAGCGCCGCGGCGACCAGGGCCTCGGCCTGATCCTGCTGAGCGAGTCCGTGGAGGTGCTTTGGCAGCGAGCCCGAGTTCGCGCCGATGCGCATGGGGATCCCGGCCTTCTTCGCGGCGCGCACGACCTGCTCGACCTTGTCCGGGCCGCCGATGTTGCCCGGGTTGATGCGCACCGCCGCGACGCCGGCGTCGATCGCCTTGAGCGCGAGCGAGGCATTGAAGTGGATGTCCGCGATCACCGGGATCGGCGAGAGGCGCACGATGAGAGGCAGCGCAGCCGCGTCCTCGTTCTTCGGCACGGCGACGCGCACGACCTCGCAGCCCGCGGAGGCGAGCGCCGCGATCTGGGCCGTCGTCGCAGGCACGTCATGCGTCTTCGTCAACGTCATCGATTGCACGACGACGGGAGCGCCACCACCGATCGGCACGTCCCCGACGCGAATCTGAACATCGCTCGCCACGGTTAGAGGGTATCTCCGGCCGAACGGGACACGGCCGGTGTCAGACGAGGTGTCAGACACCGGTCACGTCCGAAACGGACTACGAGAGCTTCCCGATGTCGTTCGAGAGCCCGACGAAGAACAGGAGCAGGACGAGCGCGAGCCCGATCATCGACACGCGCTCGTAGATCTCACGCTTCACGAACGTCCCGCGCGCCCCCTCGATGAGCGTGAAGAGGATGTGCCCGCCGTCGAGTGGCAGGAGCGGCAGCAGGTTGAGCAGGGCAAGAGACAGGGAGATGAGCCCCAACACCCAGAGGTAGCTCTCGGCCCCCCGTTCGACGGCGTCCGAAGACGCCTGCGTGATTCCGATCGGACTCGAGACTTGATCGCGGCCCTCGCCTGTCAGCAGCCGGCCGAGCGCCTTCACGATCTCTTTCGCGACGAGCCCCGTCACCTCGATCGCGTGTCCGAAGGACGGGAAGAAGCCGAGGCCGGAGCCCTCGAGGCCGAAGCCCAGCCGGTAGCGGTCGTCGACGAGCTGTCCCGAGATCGGCCCGAGCTGCATTTCTTCTCCCGCGCGCAGCACGGTAAGTGTCAGCGGCGCACCCCCCGACTCGCCGATGGTGTCGGCGATCTCATCGGCGCTCACGCGCTCGCCGTTGATCGCGATGATCCGGTCTCCCGCCTGCAGCCCGATCACCTGAGCCGGCGACTCGACGCCGGCCTCGATCTCGGGCGCGACAGTTGCCACCGTCCGCGTCGCCTCGCCCGCCACCGTCATGAAGAGCGCGGTGAACACGACGATCGTCAGGAGGATGTTCGCGGCAGGCCCCGCGGCGATCGCGACGAGTCGGCGCCAGGTAGCCGCCTTCCAGTACGCGTCGGGGCCGAGCGCGTCTCGGAGCTCCGAGAGACCCTTCTCCGCCGAGGTCAGGGCGGCAGGCGACAGGGTGACGTTGCGCATCGCGTCCTCGAGGTCGTCGAGGGCATGGAGCCCGGTCTCGAGGTCGTCACCGTCGAGCGCCCGCTTGACGCGATCGAGCGGCCCGGCGAGCGTCGGCGCGTCCTCGACGGCACGCCCGAACCGTCGCTCCGCGTCGTGCGCGATCGGCCGATGCATACCAGGGATGGAGACGAAGCCGCCGAGCGGGATTGCGCCGACGCCGTACTCGATGCCGTTCCGCGTGGTCTTGGCGATCGCCGGAGGGAATCCGACGTAGAAGCGACGCGGCCGCAGCCCCACTGCGAGGGACGCGAAGAAGTGCCCCGCCTCGTGAACGAGGATGAGGAAGGCAAGGCCGAGGATGGCGATGAAGATGCTCACACCGACGCCAATCTTCCCTGTGCGAGCCCACGCGCCTGCTCGTCGGCGGCAACAAGCTCCCGCAGTGTGCCGGCCGGAGCGCCGTCCACTGCCGCGAGTGCGTCCTCGACGAGCTCCGAGATCTCGGTGAACCGGATACGCCCGTGAAGGAACGCCTCGACAGCCACCTCGTTCGCCGCGTTGAAGGCGCACGGGAACGTGCCTCCACGTTCCCCCGCCTCGCGCGCGAGACCGAGCAGCGGGAAGCGCTCGTGATCCGGAGGCTCGAACTCGAGCTGGAGGCCGGCGGAGAAGTCGAGTCCCGAAACTGGCGTCCCTCGGCGCTCCGGGTACGTCAGTGCGTACGAGATCGGAACGCGCATGTCCGGGTAGCCGAGGTGTGCGAGCGCGGCGCCGTCCCGGAACCGCACGAGAGCGTGCACCACGGACGTGGGATGCACGACCACCTCGATCCGCTCGTAGTCGAGGCCGAAGAGGTAGTGCGCCTCGATGAGCTCGAGACCCTTGTTCGCCAGCGTGGCCGAGTCGATCGTGATCTTCGGGCCCATGGCCCACGTCGGATGCGCGAGCGCTTCCTCCACGGAGACTGATTCGAGATCGTCGCGCGATCGGTTCCTGAACGGGCCGCCGGATGCGGTGAGCACGACGGACTCGACCGCGCCCGGTCCATGTCCGTCGAGACACTGGAAGAGCGCCGAGTGCTCGCTGTCCACGGGGACGAGCAGCCCTCCCCCCCGTTTCCACGCGTCGAGCGCGAGATCGCCGGCCGCGACGAGGCTCTCCTTGTTGGCGAGCGCAAGGGTGACACCGCGCTCGAGCGCCCAGAGCGTCGCGCCTACTCCCGCGAAGCCGACGACCGCGTTCAGCACGAGGTCGGGCCGAGCACGTTCGAGAAGCTCGGTCAGATCGCCTCCGATCTGCACGTGCTCGACACCGTATGTCGACGCGAGCGCGTCGAGAGGTTGCGCGCCGGACGCAAGGGCGCACACGGAGAGCTCGGGGTTCGCCGCGACGACCTCGAGCGCCTGCCGCCCGATGGATCCCGTCGCCCCGAGCAGGGCGATTCGCGTCTCGCGCACGTGCGAAGGCTAACGGCCGCTGTGTTCAGGCATCGCTATGCATTCCCGAAGGCGAGGATCGTGAAGTACGCGGCCGGGCCGGCCCAGAGGAGCGAGTCCAGGCGATCGAGCACTCCGCCGTGGCCACCCAGGACGCGGCCCGAGTCCTTGACCTCGAGATCACGCTTCAGCGCGGACTCGAAGAGGTCACCGAGCACGGCTGCCAGCGCCACCACGAAACCGAGCGCCAACGACTCCGGGATCGTGAGAAACGCGTCCCGGTCGCGATAGAGGACGAGAAACGCCACGGCAACGGCTGCGACCACACCGCCGAGGAGTCCCTCCCACGACTTCTTCGGCGAGATCGCAGGGGCCAGGCGGTGCCGTCCGAAGGCGCGACCGACGAAGAACGCACCCGTGTCGGTCGCGAAGACGGTGAAGAGCACGGCCATGACCGCCCAGAACCCGAACTCGGGGATATCCCGGATGAGCAGCAGGCATCCGAGGCCCGCGCCGACCCACGCGACGCCGAGGATCGTCACCGCGAACGACGACGTGGCGGATTGCCGCACTCCCCCGAGCCCGTACACGACGAACGCGAAGACGAAGGTCGAGACGAGGCCGCCGAGCATCCAGGGCACACCCCCCAGTTGCAGCCCGAGCAGCATCACGACGAACCCGACGTAGCCGCCGAGAACCAGCGGTCGCAGCTCTCTCGCCATGACGTAGAGCTCGTGCAGCGCGAGAAAGCCGCCGGTGAGGGCGAGCCCCCACAGCCACCAGCCGCCCAGGTACACGAGCCCGATGACAAGCGGGAGCAGGATCGCCGCGACGACGACTCGCGAGACGAACGGCGTCATCGCGATCCGAATCTCCGGCCGCGCTGCGCGTACTCCTCGACCGCGGCGCGCAGACGCTCCTCCCCGTAGTCCGGCCACAGCGTCTCGTCGAACACGAGCTCGGCGTAGGCCGACTGCCAGAGGAGGAAGTTGGACAGCCGCTTCTCTCCCGAGGTGCGGATGACGAGGTCGGGGTCGGGAAGCTCGGGTGCGTACAGGTGCGCCGCGATGTCCGCTTCGGACAGGTCCTGGTGTCTGACACCTTCGTCGAGCATGCTGCGCAGAGCCTCCAAGAGCTCCGCGCGACCGCCGTAGTCGAAGGCGATCCAGAGCGAGAGTCGATCGAGGTGCGCCGTCTGCGACTCGAGGCGCTCCATCTTCTCGCGGAGCGCTGCCGGAACACGGTCGCGTCGCCCGAAGAAGCGCGTGCGCACGCCCTGTTTGGCGAGGTCGGGCAACTCGCGGTCGATCGTCTCGTCCATGAGCTCCATGATCGACTCGACCTCGTCCGCGGGACGCGCCCAGTTCTCGGTCGAGAACGCGTAGACGGCCAGCGACGTGATGTCGAGCTCGATTGCCGCCTCGACCGTCCGGCGCAACGCTCGCGCACCTTCCCGGTGCCCCTCGGCGACAGGCAGGCCTCGGGCCGACGCCCAGCGACCGTTTCCGTCCATGATGATCGCGACGCTCCGAGCCTCACTCGAAGCATCGCTAGAGGAAACGGACACAGGTCTTTGGTCGCGAAAGTTCGATCGCCTCGGCGATCAAACTTCCATGATCTCGGCCTCTTTCGCCTTCAAGAGGTCGTCGATCGACTTCGTGTGCTCGTCGGTGACCTTCTGCACCTGGGCCTCGGCGCGGCGCTCCTCATCGTCTCCGACCTCGCCGTTCACGACGAGATCCTTGAGGTGCTGCATGACGTCGCGGCGGACGTTGCGGATCGCGACCTTGCCGTCCTCGGCGACACGGCGCACGACCTTGACGAGATCCTTGCGCCGCTCCTCCGTCAAGGCGGGGATCGGCAGACGCACGACCTTGCCGTCGTTCGACGGCGTCAGCCCGAGATCCGACTCCTGAACCGCACGCTCGATGTTCTTGATCGCGCCAGGGTCGAAGGGCTGGACGACGAGGAGCCGCGCCTCCGGCGCGGAGATCGACGCAAGGCTCTTCAGCGGCGTTTGCGTTCCGTAGTAGTCGATCGTCACGCGGTCGAGCAGAGCCGGGGAGGCCCGTCCGGTGCGGATCGAGTTGAACTCGTGATGCGTCGCCTCGATCGACTTGTCCATGCGCCTCTTCGCGTCCGCGAGGAAGTCCTCGATTGCAGCCATGCGCCCTCCTTCCGCTAGGGGGTCGAGATGATCGTTCCGACGCGCTCGCCGGCGGCGACGCGGCGGATGTTGCCCTGGGCGAGCTCGAACACGTGGATGGGCAGGCCGTTGTCCATGCACAGCGAGAGCGCCGTCGTATCCATCACCTTCAGTCCGCGCTCGATCGCCTCGAGGTGCGTGAGCTCGGGAATGAACTTCGCGGTCGGATCCTCGTTGGGGTCACCGTCGTACACGCCCTGCACCCTGTTCTTCGCCATCAGGATCGCCTCGGCCCCGATCTCGAGCGCCCGCAGAGCTGCCGCGGTGTCGGTCGTGAAGAACGGGTTCCCCGTGCCGGCCGCGAAGATCACCACGCGATCCTTCTCGAGGTGCCGGATCGCCCGTCGGCGGATGTACGGCTCGGCTACCTCGGAGACGGCGATCGCCGACTGGACACGCGTGTGCACCTCGAGGCGCTCGAGCGCGTCCTGGAGCGTGAGCGCGTTCAGGAGGGTCGCGAGCATGCCCGCGTAGTCGGCGGTCGCCCGATCCATCCCCTCCGCCGCGGCCGCCATACCGCGGTAGATGTTCCCGGCGCCGACGACGACTGCGAGCTGCGTGCCCGCATCGTGAACGGCGACGATCTCCTCGGCGATCGCGGTGACGGTCTTGGGATCGATCCCGTATTCGCGCCCCCCGAGGAGGGCTTCGCCGGACAGCTTCAGGAGCGCCCGGCGAAACTGGCTGCCGCTGCCGTCGGCGGCGACCTCGGCGACCTCGTCAGTGCTGGTCGTCACGACCCGGCGACGGAGACGCGCACGAACCGGACGACGGACGCACCGGCATCCTGCATCGCCTGGCCGACGCTCTTCGACGGCTCGTGGATCCACGCCTGCTCGACAAGCGCGCCCCCAGGCGTCGCTGCGAAGAAGCGCTTGTTCAGCATGCCGTCGACGATCTTCTCACGCGCCGCCTCGGGCTTCGACTGCACCTCGTCCGAGTTCTCGTAGATCGACCGCTCGGCCGCGAGCACCTCGGCGAGGACGTCGTCGCGCGTCGTCCACTCGGGCGCCGCGAACGAGATGTGCATCGCGAGCTGGCGGGCGAGCTCCTCGGAGCCGCCGTCGAGCTCCACGAGCACGCCGATCTTGTTCGCAGGCGGATGCGCATACGCGGCCACGACATGGCCGGCGGGAACCTCGAAGCGCTCGGCGCCGACGACGACGATGTTCTCGCCGAGCTTCGCAATGAGGTCGATCCGATCGTCTTCGAAGGATGCCAGCACATCGGTGCCGTCCGCGTGAACCCCATGAAGCACCTTGATCGCGAACTCCTGGAACTCGTCGCTCTTCGATACCGGCTCGGTCTCGCACCCGACGCCTGCAATCGAGCCGAGCTGCCCGTCGACGACGTAGCCCACGAGACCTTCCGTCGTCTCACGTCCCGCGCGCTTGCCGGCTGATGCCATCCCGCGCTCGCGCAGGAGGGTGCGTGCCGCGTCGAGGTCGCCTTCGGTCTCTTCGAGAGCGCGCTTGCAGTCCATCATGCCCGCGCCCGTTGCATCGCGCAGCTCCTTGACGAGAGACGCGCTGATCGTGGTGCTCATCGCGAATTGCCGCCTTCGGCAACTGCTGCGGGCTCGAGCTCCGTCTCCACGGCCGGCGCCTCCTGAGCCTCGGGAGCAGCCTCCTCGGCGGGCTCGGTGTTCGCGGGCTCGGGATCCGCCGCCGCAGCCATCTCGGTGGTCGTGACCTTCGAGCGGCCCGCGGCGACGCCGTCCGCGATCACCCGCGCGATGAGGTCGCAGGAGCGGATCGCGTCGTCGTTGCCGGGGATGACGTATTCCACCTCGTCGGGGTCGGCGTTCGTGTCGACCAGCCCGATGACCGGCACGCCGAGCCGATGCGTCTCACGCACGGCGAGCAGCTCCTTCTTCAGATCGATGACGAACACGGCGTCGGGCTGCCGCTTCATGTCGGCGACGCCTCCGAGGTTCGCCTCCAGCTTCACGAGATCGGCCTCCATCCCGATGCGCTCCTTCGACGGTAGGAGGGCGAGCTGCCCGTCCGCTGTGAGGCGCCGCAGGTCGTGGAGGTACGCAATGCGCTCGGAGATCGTCTTCCAGTTCGTGAGCAGCCCGCCGAGCCAGCGGTTCGAGACGTACGGCATGCCGACGCGCGTTGCATGCTCTTGGACGGCGTTCTGCGCCTGCTTCTTCGTGCCGACGAAGAGAACCGTGCCGTTGCGCTCCGCGATGTTCCGCGCGAACTCGTAGGACTCGTGGAGCAGCTCCTGGGTCTTCGTGAGGTCGATGATGTAGATCCCCCCGCGCTCGCCGAAGATGTAGCGGCGCATCTTGGGGTTCCAGCGACGCGTCTGGTGGCCGAAGTGGACGCCGGCCTCCAGCAACTCTCGCATCGTGACGACTGCCACGCGATCAGCCCCTTTCCGAATGTTTGGTTGGATGCATACACCGACGGGCCGGGCGGAACCGCGCTCATGGCGACGGCACCCCCGCCACGGCTGATTCGCCGGGTCGAGGAACGGGAACCGGTCGAGTGTACCTGCGGCAGCGCGCCGCTTGTGACGATCGGTTACAAGCTTGCCCGCGCGGCGCCGAGGCTCGCCACGAGATCGTCGGGCAGCGGCGACTCGAGCTCGAGCACATCGTTCGTCGACGGGTGCACGAAGCGCAGTCGGTGAGCGTGCAGGAACTGCCGTCCGAGACCGAGGTCGCCCTTGACGCCGTACGTCGGATCGCCCGATACCGGGAGCTCGATCGCGGCGAGATGGACGCGGATCTGATGCGTCCGCCCCGTCTCCAGTCGTACGTCCAGAAGCGCTCGCTCGCCGAGCTGCTCGACGACCTCGAACCTGGTGATCGCGTCGCGCGGCTCATCGGTATCCAGCGAGCGACGGATAGGGTCGCG
This sequence comes from Gaiellaceae bacterium, assembly GCA_041751315.1. GTDB lineage: Bacteria > Actinomycetota > Thermoleophilia > Gaiellales > Gaiellaceae > GMQP-bins7. Next base: position 9,588 of record JBGSXQ010000462.1, read on the forward strand.
CCGATCGCGCCCGATAGGTGCATCGATACGGCCTGTGCGCGAGCGTGGCACACCGCAGACGAGCGCGAGGTAGCGCCGCTCGACCTCCCGCCGGCGGATCGCGTCCTGGAGCGCGGCGAATGCGTCCTGCGAGCGCGCCACGACGAGGAGGCCCGACGTGTCGCGGTCGAGCCGATGGACGATCCCCGGACGATCAGGGTCGTCGCCTCCGACCGCACTCAGCGTGACGAGCTGCGACGCGAGGGTTCCGGCGGTCGAGCCTGCCCCCGGATGCATGGTGAGACCCGCGGGCTTGTCGACGACGACGAGGTGCTCGTCCTCGTAGGCGATCCCGACCGTGACGGGCTCCGCGAGCAGTGTCTCGACGTCCGGCACCTCGGCGACGACGACCGCTCCCGCGTCGAGACGGTGGCTCTTCTGCCGATGCGCGCCGTCGACGGTGACCACCCTGTCCTCCACAAGTCGTTCCGCCAGCGAGCGCGTCCCGATCTCGGGACGCGCGGCGAGCGCGCGATCTAGGCGCGAGCCGGCTTCGTCCTCAGCGACGGCGAAGCGAAGCGTCGCCACCGCGAGCCCCGTGCATCCGATGCGACCGGTCGCCGACGACGAGCGTCGCGAAGAGAATCCCGACACCGAACACGATGAACGTGTCGGCGAGGTTGAACGCCGGCCACCCGACGACGTCGAGGAAGTCCGTCACGTGCCCGAGCCGCACGCGGTCGATGAGGTTCGAGATGCTGCCTCCGAGAACGAGCCCGAGCGCCACCGGGAGCACCGGGTGCCGGCGGCCGGAGCGAGCGAAGAAGAGGAGCATGGCACAGACGGCGACAGCCGTGACCGCGATGACGATCGACGTGCGGCTTCCGAAGAGGCCGAAGGCGATCCCCGAGTTCTGGACGTGGTGGATCTGGAACGGGCCGAGGATGTCGACGCTCTCCCCGAGCGCGAGCGTCCGACCGACGACCTGCTTCGTCAGCTGGTCGGCTAGCACCGCGGCTCCGGCGACGAGCGTGACGACGAGCCACTGGAGCGGCCCGGCTCCGATGGACTGCTCGGCCGAGGACACGGGCTGTAGCGCGTTCGCCGTGGAGCCGACGCGCACGTCGACGGCAGGCGGCTGCGTCGTCGCGGGCTCGCTCACCTACCGCTCTCCTGCGCGCGCTTGTCGTCGATGCAAAGCGTCGCGTAGGGAACGGCCTCGAGCCGCTCGAGGGCGATCGGCTTGCCGCAACTCGCGCACCGCCCGTACGTCCCTTCGTCGATCCTGCCCAGCGCCGCCTCGATCTCGCCGAGGAGATGGTCGGCGTTCTCCTCAAGTCCCTCGTCGAGCTCCCTCATAAACGTCTCCGTGGCGCTGTCCGCGAGGTGATCACCCGAGCCGATCGCGAGATCGCCCGACTCCTCGAGGAGCGAGCCGTCGTGGTGCACGGAGTCGCGCGCATCGACGAGCCGGTCACGCTCGTTCTCGAGAAGCTTGCGGAAGCGGTCGAGGTCGGGCTGCGCGGTCATCGGCTCTCGTCCGCTGCCGCGCCGAGACGTGCCTCGGCGGCTTTCAGCGACAAGCCCTCTCCCGTCGCGGACACGCGCAGCTTCCAGGCTTTACCGCGACGCCCGACGGTGCCGGGGCGCAACGTGCCAGGGGAGACGCGGAGCCGCAGGCGGGTGTGCGGGGCCATCACGGCCCGAAGCTTATCGGCGGGTCAGCCGGCAACCTTCCGAATGCCGCCCTCCGTGATCTCACCGACGGGCGTCGGCCGGGTGACGGCGGTCTGTGCCTCGTCGTTTCCCTCTGGCTTGGTGCCCGGCCACTCCTCGCCGAGTGACTCGAACGCGGCGTGGAGCTGGGCGCGGATCCTGACGATGTCCTCCTCGAGCCGGCGCTTCTCGGCCGCCGACTCCCGGGTGACGCGCCGCGCCTCTGCGTGAGCCTCCTGCACGATCAGGTCGGACTCGCGCCGAGCTTGCTCCTTCATGTCCTGCGCTGCGCGCTCTGCGGACACGAGCGTCGAACGGAGAAGAGCCTCGAGCTCGCGGTGCTTCGCAGCTTCGGCCTCGAGCTCCTCGAGCCGGTCGGAGAGGTCAGCGCGCTCGCGCCACACCTCCTCGAAGCTGTCCACGATCTCGCCGAGCAGCTTGTCGACGGGCTTGCGCCGGTATCCGCGCAGCCAGGCGCGTCTCAACTCGATGTGTCTGATCTCGACAGGTGTGAGCGGCATGTGACCTCCTAGAGCAGTGCCCCGATGAGGGCGTTGACGACTCGTGCCGCAACGAGCAGGACGACGACGGCCACGATCGGTGACAGATCGAGTGGCCCGAGCGTCGGAAGCCGACCTCGGAAGATGTTGAGGTAGGGACTGACGACTTCGTCCAGGAATCGTTGCAGACTTGCGGCTACGCCGGAATAGGGCAGCCGAATCCACGAGAGAAGGACGTACGCGAGGATGCAGAGGATGTAAATGGAGGTGAACACGGTGACGAAGCTCTGCAGCGACGACGCCGCGTCCGCGAGTAGCCCGAGAGAGGCGTAAGCGCCCATCGGATGCGTGTTCGCCGCGCGCTTCAGCGTTCCTACGAAGCCGCGGGGCGCGGCGCGAGCGCACTCCGCATCTCTGTGCAGAAGATCAGGCTTGGTTGTAGAAGCCGCCGCGCTCGATGGCGCGAGCACGTTCCTCAGCCGAGAGCTCGACATCGCGAGGCGTGAGCAGGAACACCTTGTCGGCCACGCGCTGCATGCTCCCGTCGAGTGCGTACGTGAGTCCGCTCGCGAAGTCGATGAGCCGCTTCGAGAGCTCCGTGTCGGCGCTCTGGAGGTTGATGATCACGGGGATCTGCGCCTTGAAGCGGTCTGCGATCCCCTTGGCGTCGTTGAACGCTCGCGGAACCACCAGGTGCACCTTGGCCGGTGCAGGTGCGGAGACGCTGCGCAGGCGCGAGGAGCGCTCGCGCCGCGTTGGCTGGCTGGCCGCGACCGCCGACTCTTCGGACTCCCACCCCTGCGCTTCGGCCGAGCTTGGAAGGCGGCGGACGTTCTGCCGATCACGCCGCCGGTAGCGCTCCTCGAGCTGCTGCTCGCTCGTCTCGAGCGAGTCGTCGTCCCACTCCTCATCCTCGGCGATGCCGAAGTACACGAGGGTGCGACTCCAGAGGTCGCCGAACGCCATGACCGCGGGATATTAGATGGTTGATGCCGCTATATCGCCGACTCCGGGCGCGAGCTTGGCCGGAGCGGCCCAGTCACGCCGGCTCGCGCGGCCGGACGCGCGAGATCGTGGCGAGGGCCAGCTAGCTCCTGTCGGCGCCGAAGATCGTCGCTCCGATTCGAACGAGCGTGGCGCCTTCCTCGGCTGCGACGGTGTAGTCCTGCGACGTCCCCATGCTCAGATCGGGCAGGCCGTGGGACTCGGCGAGCTCGCGGAGACGTCGAAACGTCGGCCGTGACGTCTCCGGGTCGTGAGCCAGCGGCGGCATCGTCATGACCCCGCGGATCAGCGGGTAACGCTCAACGAAGGCGCCGACCTCCGATGGCGCCACGCCTGACTTCGACTCCTCGCCGGAGAGGTTGACCTCGAGGAGAGCCGGGATCTCGACACGGCGGGCCGCCGAGTCAGAGCCGACCGAGTGCACGAGCTCGCATAGCCGGTTCACGACCTTGACCTTGTTCGACTGCAGCTGACCGATGAAGTGCCATCGAAAGGTGTCGCCGTAGAGCGCGTGCTTTCGCTCGAGGTCCTGCGCGCGGTTCTCGCCCACGACCTCCACCCCGGCCTCGGCCAGCGCGGCCATGTCGTCCGCGTCCACGTACTTCGTCGCGACGACGACGGTCACGCGCGGCCCGACCTCTTCGCGCACGCGCGCGTAGCGCTCGGCGATCTCGGGAGCGGACGAGACGGTCAAACGGGAACGCTCGCGGAGACGAGCTCTCGCGCGGCAGCCAGCTCGGCCTCGCGCCCAGCGAGCTCGCCGTTCAGCTTGCGCCGACGGATCTCGCTCAGGATGTCGCCGACCCGCGGCGACTCCGAGAGCCCCATCGCGAGGAGGTCGGCTCCGCCGATCTCGAGCTCGATGTCACGGAGGCGCGCGAAGTACTCACGCAGCTCCGGGCTATCGTCGAGCGCGAGCGCGAAGAGCGGTGCGTCCGGGGCGAACCGGTCGGCGAGCGCCACCACCTCGGCGGCATCGAGCCTCTCGGTGCGGAGCCGGTCGACGATGCGCGGAGCCACGACGATCGCGCCGACAACGAGATCGCTCTCGCGCCGGCGAACTTTCAGGCGGTCGAGCCAGTCATACGCCTCGTCCGCGCTCATCTCCCGAGCGAGCGCCGCGAGTCCCAGGCGCCACGGGGGGACGTCGAGTCCGAGCTCGTCGCAGAGACGCATCACGCGCTCGAACGACGCCGCTGCCTCGTCGTCGCCACGCAGATGCGCGTGCACGGCACGGTCGGCACCGAGCTCGCCGAGACGGCGAATCCCCGCGGCAGCGGCGTCGTCCTCGAGGAGCGTGACCAGCTCGTCGCGCAGCCGCGACGATGACAGGTCACCGACGAGCCCCAGCTCGATGCAGCTGCGCAGGAGCCCTCGCGAGTGGTCGTCGAAGCGGAGCCCGTAGCGCGCCTCGTAGCGGATGCCGCGGAAGATCCGGGTGGGATCGTCGATGAACGAGAGGTTGTGCAGTACACGCAGGACGCGCGCGTCGAGGTCGGCGCGGCCACCGTACGGATCGACGAGACGCCCGAGATCGTCCGCTCCGAGAGACGCGGCCATGGCGTTGATCGTGAAGTCGCGTCGGAAGAGGTCCTCTCGCAAGCTCGCGCGCTCGACCGTCGGAAGCGCTCCCGGCGAGTCGTAGAACTCGGTACGCGTCGTGACGACGTCTATGTGCTCGCCGTCGCCGTGCGAGACCACGGCCGTCCCGAACTTGTGGTGCGGAGTCGCACGGCCACCGAGCGCCCGGGCGAGCGCGTACCCGAACGCGATGGCGTCGCCCTCCACCGCGATGTCCACGTCGAAGCTCTGCTCCCCGAGGAGGAGATCGCGCACCGTGCCGCCGACGAGAAAGACGCCCTCGGCGCGCAAACCCGTGGCCGCGACGGCGTCCACGATTCCGCGGAGTCGCTCGCTCGCGCGAAGGTGCTCGGCGATGCTCTCCTTCGCCTCGGGCGCGCTCGCGGAGACGCCCTCGAGCGCGCGCA
>JBGSXQ010000463.1:0-3659 GCA_041751315.1 Gaiellaceae bacterium
GCCGTAGCGGCCAGCGTCCGAAGTCCTGCTGCGGCGAGAGCGCGATTCTCGTCGACGAGCGGCACGACGTCGGCAATGGTCGCGAGCGCCACCAGGTCGAGGCCTCGGCGTACAGCGGGATGCTCGGCGCCGAGCAACGCCTCACCGAGCTTGTGCACGACGCCTGTGCCGCACAGCTCCCGGAACGGGTAGCTCGAGGGCCGCGTCGCGACGACCGGACACTCCGGGAGCGCGTCGCCGGGGCGGTGATGATCCGTGACGACCACGTCGAGCCCGCGAGCCTTCGCCTCCGCGACCTCGTCGACGGCAGTGATCCCGCAGTCGACGGTCAGGACTAGATCGAAACCGTCGTCTGCGAGCCGGCCGATCGTCTCCCGCGAGAGCCCGTAGCCCTCTTCGAACCTGCTCGGAAGGTGCCACGCCACGTCGGCTCCGAGCTCACGGAGCAGCAGCACCGCGAGTGCGGTCGCGCAGATCCCGTCGACGTCGTAATCCCCGTGGACGCAGATGCGCTCGCCTCGTTCGACGGCGGCACGGATGCGATCCACGGCAGCCGCCATGTCTCCGAGCAGGAACGGATCGTGTGGCGGCAGCGCGGCGTCGAAGAATCGGCGCGCGTTCTCGGGATCGGTGTACCCGCGGCGAGCGAGCACGGCGGCGGTGACTTCGCGGACACCGAGTCCACGCGCGAGATCGTCGACGACGTCTGCGTCAACGGGTGTGATCGTCCATGAGCTCGTCACGCACGGTGACGGTACGGACGCGGTCGGACGCCGTCGCTAGCGCTGTTCGCGACGGTTTCGGAGCGAGTCGCGCACGACCTTCACCCACAGCAGAACGAGCCCGATCGTCGCGCCGACGACCACCACTGCAACCGGCGTGTAGTACGCCATCTGCTCGAGCGAGTACTTCGTCACGGCCGCTCCGACCAGCCAGATCGCGAGCACGACGACGGCCATCACGGCCCACATGCGGCGGTCTCCCACGTCGGAAAGCCTAGATGGTCGACGCCACGATCTCGCGCGTCCGGATGCGCGATCTGGCGTGTCTGGGCCGCTCGGCCTCGCGCCCCGGAGTCGGCGATCTCGTGGCATCAACCATCTCGATACGCTGGACGAGATGCTCGCAGCCAACTACCGCTCGGGGGACGACTTCGTCGTCGAGTTCCTGGGCCACCGCTTCGAGTTCTCTGCCCGCGACTTCGAGGAGCGTGTGATTGCCGCAGGGGTGCGCCTCGAGCTCATCGGCTCGAACGACCTCGACGAGCAGGAGGCCGCGGACCTCGTCGAGCTGGTTGCCGACGGTCGGATCGTCGACCCACGCAGCGGGCTCGGTCTGTACGTCGTGCGCCACTGGGAGCGCGTCTCGCTTCAGAACGGAGAATCGCTCGTCTACTGGCTCCGTAAGCTCGTCTTCCGCGGGGCGTGGCTGGATCATCGCGTGAAGGAAGGTCTCCTCGACGTGTCGTGGATCGACGACACCGGGGACTTCGGCTATGCCGAGCCGCAAGGTGGACGAACGCTGCTCGAGCTCGCGCCCGTTCCCTCCTGGAGCGAGCTGCAGTACCGGGGCTAGGGGCCTGGCACGAATCCGAACGGGTGCGCGGGATCGGGCGCCGAGATCTCGATCGAGCGCACGGCGCCGATCGGGACGATCAGCCTGCGGGGCTCGTCGCCGAGCTCGCGGTGCGGCACGAACGAGAAGAAGCCGAACCCGGGCTCGGCGGTCGTCGTCGCGACGAGATGGAGCGAGCCGTCGACGAGCTCTATACGCACCTCGGCCTGCTCGAGCTGGTTCTCTTGCGTGAACGCGGAGACCATGCGGCCGAGGCGTCCGACGAACTCGTCGAGTGGGCCGGCGGCACCGGGCGTCCAGACGGCCGTCGACATCAGAAGAGCCCCACAGCGTCCCGCTCGGTGCCGATGTGCAACCGGCCGAGCTCGGTGATCACGCGCCCGCGCGGCGTGCGCTGGATGAAGCCGAGCTGGAGGAGATACGGCTCGTAGACGTCCTCGATGGTGTCCTGCTCCTCCCCGAGCGAGACGGCGAGCGTGGAGAGCCCGACCGGGCCGCCGCCGAACTTGTGCGAGATGGCCGACAGCAGCTCGCGGTCGATGCTCTCGAGGCCCGCTTCGTCGACCTCGAGCAGCTCGAGGGCCTCCCGCGCGACCTCGATCGTCACTGCACCCGCGTGTCGAACCTCAGCCACGTCCCGAATGCGACGAAGAATGCGGTTGGCGACGCGTGGCGTCCCACGGGCGCGGCGCGCGACCTCCTCGGCGGCTTCGTCCGCGATCTCGACGCCGAGGATCCTCGCCGAGCGTCGCACGATGGTCGCGAGCTCGCTCTGCTCGTAGTAGCCGAGCCGAAAGGTCATGCCGAAGCGGTCGCGAAGCGGCGTCGTCAGAAGACCGGTCCGTGTCGTCGCCCCGACGAGCGTGAACGCGGGAAGATCGAGCGTGAGCGTCCGCGCTCCTGCTCCCTGGCCGACCACGATGTCGAGGCGGAAGTCCTCGAGCGCCGGATAGAGGATCTCCTCGATCGCGCGGTTCACTCGATGGATCTCGTCGACGAAGAGGACGTCCTTCTCGTCGAGGCCGGTGAGGATGGCGGCCATGTCGCCCTTCCGCTCGAGAGCAGGCCCGGCGACCGTGCGGATGCCCACGTCGAGCTCCTCGCGGATGATCGTCGCGAGCGTCGTCTTGCCGAGCCCGGGCGGGCCGACGAGGAGCACGTGGTCGAGCGCCTCGCCGCGTGCCTTCGCCGCCTGCAGCGCGATGTCGAGCTGCTCCTTGATTCGCTCCTGTCCGACGAAGTCGTCGAGTCGCCGCGGCCGCAGCGACTGCTCGACCTCCTCGTCACCCTCCCGTAGTACGGGCGCGAGGAACTGGCTCATGCTGCGCTCCGAAGCGCCTCACGGACACGTTCCTCGACAGGAAGGGTCGGATCGACGCCGGCAAGCGCCTGCTCTGCCTCGATGACCGAGTACCCGAGCTCGACGAGCGCGTCGCGGGCGACGAGCTCGCGCGGTGCGCTGCCGGCCGTCGCGGGAATTGCGTCGGCGATCGAGCCCTCGAGCTCAAGCACGATGCGCTCGGCGGTCTTCTTGCCGATCCCCGGAATCGCCTGAAAGCGCGCAGAGTCGCGAAGCGCGATCGCGCGCGTGAGCTCGTCCGGAGACGCACTCGAGACGACGGCGAGCGCGACCTTCGGGCCGATTCCGCTCACGCCGATGAGCTGGACGAACAGCGCGCGCTCGGCGCTGTCGGCGAACCCGTACAGCTGCATCGCGTCCTCGCGGACGTGGAGATACGTCTCGACCGTGATCTCACCCGAGCCCTCTGCTCGCCGAAGGACACTCGGCGTGGCATTCACCAGGTAGCCGACCCCGCCGACGTCGACCACGAGCCCGTCGAGCGTGCGGCCGGCCGGCATTCCTCGAAGGCGAGAGATCATCGTGCGAGACCGACCAGCGGCGATCCCAGGGCATGACAGATCGCTACGGCGTACGCATCGGCCTCATGCGACGACCGGGGCTCGGCTTCCAGCGCGAGGATGATCTTGACCATTCGCTGAACCTGCCCCTTCTCAGCACGCCCGTATCCGCACACCGTCTGCTTCACCCGAGCCGGCGCATGCTCCGCGCACTCGAGCCCGGC
>JBGSXQ010000464.1:0-2183 GCA_041751315.1 Gaiellaceae bacterium
ACCTGCAGATGCGGACGGTCTGCTTCGCCTGCGCCTCTCGCCCGCGCACGTCCGAGACCGTGGCCGTGAGCGTGTGCGCGCCGCGTCGCTTGCCGCCTGCCCGCCAGCTCATCTCGTACAGGCCGGCGACGTTCTTGCGCACGCGGCCGATCTGGCGGTTTCCGTCGAAGAAGCCCACGGATGAGATCGCCACGTTGTCGTTCGCCACGACGAGCAGCTTCTGCCTCGCTGCGAGGCACTTCCCCTTCTCGGGTGTGATCCAGCTGATCGTCGGACGGTTCACGGCCTCGGCGCGGAAGCCCGCGAAGCGCGTGTTGGGAAGCGGGCTGTCGGAGTCGGTGTTGATGTTCTTCGACTCCTGGAAGTCGGACGCGACGACCTGCATGAACTGCGGGCCGGCTTCGAGCGGCAGCGACTCGCGCGGCACGGAGAAGGCTGCGATACCCGTCGCCGGATCGAAGAGCGTGGCGCCGACCGACGATCGTCGCTGCGACGGCCCGAAGAAGAGCTGCAGTGCGAGCGGGTCGACGCCGGACTTCGCGTCGCTCACCTTGGTCACGATCGTCGGCCGGCCGCTCGACAGTGTCCGCGTGAGGATCTGCACACGAGGCGGTGTCACGTCGTTGACCCAGGAGCGCAGCGTGTACGGGCCTGCGAGCGAGCGGCCGCTGAAGAGGTCGCGGCCGGAGTCGACCGAGACGTAGTAGCGCCCGGGGGGCAAAAAGACCCCGCCGGCAGCTCCGATGGAGTAGAGGAAATCGGGCAGCTGGCCGTTCACGTTCACCGGGATGCCCGCGTAGCCGAGCACGTCGTTCTCGTCGAGCGAACCGAGGAACCACGGGTGGATCGGCTGGTTCGAGCTCAGCGCCGACGTGATCGACGCGTCCAGTCGCAGCGTAGGTCGTGTGACCACGACACCGGCGTTCACGGCCTGGCGGGCGATGTCGAGCGAGTAGATCTTCTCCTTGCCGTCGTCGTTCACGGACGGGTCGACGCCGAAGATCCCGAGGATCGAGAAGGGCGACGTCGGCCAGCGATACGCCTGCGCGCGATCCTCGCCCACGCGCGTGTCGCCGGTCTGGGTCGTGCGCAACGGCGTGACCGGCGCGTTGGTCAGCGACGAGCGCGAGACCGAGAACGCATAGGGAATCCGCCGCGTGTCTCCTCCCCTGCGCAACACGACGAACCCGAAGTTGTCGCCCTGCACGGCACCGGCCGACGCGCGCGCGACGACCTGCATCACCGTTGATCCTCCCGGCCCGATGGTCACCGGCGCCGCCTCGACGGTCGCCCCGGCCGAGGCGACCTGCGACTGGATCTCCACCGTCCAGGTCCCGGCCCCGTCGCCTCCGTCGGTGACGGTGACCGGGATCGCCCGCGAGGTCGCGCCCGCCCCGGCGACGAGGTAGCCGAAGGAGAGCGACTGGGGATCGCTGAAGATCAATGGCCTGTCCGCCGTGAAGACGCGCGGCATCCCCGCTCCCTGCAGCAGCACGGACGCCTCCTGCGTGAGGGACGTGTCGGCGAACGCGGGGCCGGCCGTCGACATGAGCGCCGACTTCATCTGCTTCGGCGTCCACGACGGGTGCCGCTGTGTGAGCAGCGCCGCGATCCCGGCGACGTGAGGCGCCGAGAAGCTCGTCCCGTCGAGGATCGCGTACTGGTCACCGGCGAACTCGGGCAGGGTCGAGGAGAGAATCTGCGCTCCGGGCGCGGTGACGTCGGGCTTCAGCGTCTTGCCGAACGGGGTGAGACCCGACGAGGTAAAGCTCGTCGGCACGCCCGCCCACGAAGTCGGCACCTCGGTGATGTCGCGCGTGAAGCGAACGGTCACAGCTCCACCGCTTCCGGCGGCCGCCGTACGGATGCGCGCGCCGTCGAGATCGGAGATCGTGCCGCCGGGAATGCCCGAGAAGAGGGCGAAGGTCGGGTCGCCCGGCCGGTTCTCGGCCACGACCATCCCCACCGCACCCGCCTCCCGCACGCGGGCGGACTTGGCGCTGTACGGACAGCCGCCGCGACTCACGAGCGCGATCGCGTTCCGCAACGAGCCGGCAGGAAGCGTCCCGTCGCAGAGCTGCCGGTTGGCGCCGCCGAGCGTCCCGACGTCGACGAGGCGCTGGTCGCTCGAGATCCACGACGGTGGGATGCTGTCGGCCGGGCTGAAGGGCATACGCCCGAGG
>JBGSXQ010000465.1:0-6919 GCA_041751315.1 Gaiellaceae bacterium
GCAGCGGTCGTGCCCGCCGACCCGGACGCCGTTGCAGAGCTCATCGCAGGCGAACCTGCGCGCCGCACCGCAGCCAGTGCCGCTCGAAGGCGCGCCGAGAAGCAGAGCTTCGAGGCCGTCGCCCGCGAGCTCGACTCCATCTACACGAGGCTGGTTCGCAAGCAGCGCACGACTCGCCGTGAGCCGGACGATCCCCTCGCCGACCGCGACTGGATCACGGTCGACCTGCACATGCACACGGAGTGGTCACACGACTGCTCCATCCCGACCGACGAGCTCCTCGACCACGCGGAGGAGATCGGGCTCGGCGGCATCGCGGTGACCGATCACAACGTCTTCGGAGGAGCGCTCGAAGCGGTCGAGCTCGCCCGCGACCGCGACCTGGTCGTCATCGCCGGAGAGGAGATCAAGACGGACAATCAGGGCGAGGTCATCGGCCTCTTCCTCGAGGAGGAGATCCCGCGCGGGATGACCTTCGCCGACACCGTCGCCGCCATCCGTGAGCAGGGCGGCATCGTCTATCTCCCCCATCCGTTCGACCGCATGCACGCGATCCCGGACCCGGCGACGCTCCATCGCCACGTGGCCGAGATCGACGTCTTCGAGGTCTACAACGCGCGGCTCATACGCGACTCGTTCAACGACGAGGCGCTCCGCTTCGCGCGCAAGTACCGACTCCTGCAGGGAGCCGGGTCCGACGCCCACGTGCTCCAGGGCGTGGGGACAGGAGCCGTGCGCATGCGCCGCTTCGAGGGGCCCGAGGAGTTCCTGCTCTCCCTGCGCACGGCCGAGATCCTGCGGCGACCCAAGTCGCTCGCGTACCTGCAGTCGCTCAAGTGGGTGGCCCAGGTCAAGGAAAAGGTTCGCTGAGCGAGAACCCTGGTTCCGACTCCGTGCCCGCCGCCGTGCCCACCGACGAGATCTACGAGCGGTACCTGAAGAAAGCAATCTCCGAGATCAACGAGCTCGGGGACGAGCTTGCTCGGGCCGGCGACGAGCTGCGCATTCCCGTCGTCGGATCCGGTCATCCGCTCGCCGACATCATGCTCCTCAAGTTCTCGCCGCAGCCGTCGGAGATCCAGGAAGGTGTTGCCTACTTCGGGCGTTCCGGGCAAGCGGTGCTGAAGTCACTGCAGCGCCTCCACGTCGATCCCATGTCGGTTTACGGCACCAACTGCCTGAAGTTCGGCACAGAGGATCCGGCCGACGCGGCGGAGTGGCTCGTCCGCGAGCTCTACATCGTTCAGCCCAAGATGGTCGTCGCGATGGGCGAGCGCACCGTCGACTTCGTGAACGACCTCGGGTTCCCGCTCTCGGACCGGATCGATCCCGCAGTCTTCGGCGTCGTCCAGCGATTCACACCGACGGTCGGCGCGCTCGTCACGCCTGACATCGACGAGGCGCTCGACGAGGCACCAGCGAAGACGGCCTTCTGGAAAGCCTTCAAGGCGCTCGGCCCCTGGTGGGCGGAGCAGCCTCCCTACTGAGAGCCCGGCGAGGTCGCGTCCTCGCCGCACTCCTCGCGCTTCTCTCGGCATACGGCGCCGGCGCTCAGCAGCTCCCGAACCTGAGCTCCGACCTCGACGTCGCGTTCTACGCGCTCGTCGTCCTTCCAGCCTTCGCAGCGACGATCTGGCTTGCCCTCCCGCTCGCCCGGGGAGCGACGATGACGCTGCTCGTCCTCGCGCTCAGCGCTGCCGCGGCCGCCGTAGGGCTAACCGTGTTCGACATCGACTCGCTGGCGAACGTGGCGAAGCTCGCCTGCTACGCGCTGATCGGCTTCGCGTTCATGACGCTCTTCGAGGAGCTGTGGTGGATCGCTCTCGTTGCCGTCCTCGTACCGTGGGTCGACATCTGGTCGGTGGCGGCCGGCCCGACGGAGTACGTCATCGAGGAGCGTCCCGGCCTCTTCGAGAGTGTGGCGATCTCGTTCCCGACACCCGGCGACACCTCCGTCGTGAGCATCGGCCCGCCGGACATCCTCTTCTTCGCGCTCTTTCTCGCTGCGGCGGATCGCTTCGGCCTGCGCGTCGCCGCGACATGGGTCGGTATGACCGCGTGCCTCGCCGTAACGCTCGTTCTAGTCTGGTATTGGGAGGACGTCGCCGGGCTTCCAGCGCTCCCGGCAGTGTGCATCGGCTTCCTCCTCCCGAACGCCGACCTCGTCTGGCGTGATCTCCGCCGGCTGCGAGCTCGGCCTAGCGAGCCAGGCTGAGCGACGACACCGACTCGACGTGGGGCGTGTGCGGAAACATGTCCACAGGCCGGCACCGCTCGAGCTCGTAGCCGTACTCGTCGCGCAATACCTGGAGATCCGATGCAAGGGTCGTCGGGTTGCACGAGACGTACACGATCCGCGGCGCGCCAAGCGCCCCCGTCCTCCGTAGCGCCTTCCCCGCAAGGCCTGCCCGCGGGGGGTCGACGACGACGACGTCCGGCTCGCCGGCCCGTTCCCGAAGCTCCTCGATCGTCTGCCCAACGTTCCCTGCGAAGAAGCTGGTGTTGGCGATCCCGTTCAGGGCGGCGTTCTCGATCGCACACGCGACTGCCTCCTCGGAGATCTCGAGCCCCCACACGGCCTTCGCGTCGGCCGCGAGCGCAAGACCGATCGTGCCGGTCCCGCAGTAGAGGTCGTAGACGTTCTCCGTGCCTGTGAGTGCGGCGTACTCGCGCGCCAGCTCGTAGAGCCGACCCGCCATCTCGGTGTTCGTCTGAAGGAACGCCGACGGACGGACACGGAAACGAAGTCCGAGGATCTCCTCTTCGATGGCGTCGTCTCCCCACAGCAGCTTCGTGGGCAGGTTCGTCTGCTCGGCGGGCGTGTCGTTGATCGCCCAGTGGATCGAGCGCACCTCCGGGAAGCGGCGGAGAACGTCGACGAAGTACCCGGGCTCGAAACGCTCTCCGGGTGCGGTGACGAGCACGACGAGCGCCTGACCGGTGTTTCGCCCCTCCCGAACGACGAGGTGGCGAAGATACCCCTTGCCCGACTCCTGGTCGTACGGCTCGAGGCCCTCCTCGCGCGCCCACGCGCGCACGGAGAGGCGGATCGCGTTGCCGACGTCGGTGGTGAGGAGACACTCCTCGATGCCGATGACCTCGTCCCAGCGCCCGGCGCGATGGAAACCGAGGTCGACCCCCTCCTCGGTGCTCGTGAACGAGTACTCGAGCTTGTTGCGATAGCGGAACTGCGACGCGGCGGGGACTATCGGCTCGAGCGGCGGGTCGACGAAGCGACCGATGCGCACGAGCGCGTCGCGAACCTGGCGCTCTTTCTCGGCGACCTGAACCTCGTAGGCGAGATCCTGGAAGCGGCAGCCGCCGCACACGCCGAAGTGACGGCATGGTGCCTCGACGCGCGACAGGCTGGGATCGAGAATCTCCGTGACGACCCCCTCGGCGAACCCTCGCTTCACCTTGGTGACGCGTGCGCGAACGTCGTCGCCGGGCAGGCCACCTCGCACGAAGACGACGAATCCGTCATGTCGCGTGACGCCGTTCCCGCCGAATGCGAGCGAGTCAACGTGGAGGTCGAGCTCCTGACCCTTGCGTACCGGCGCAGCCATTACTGCAGCACGGAGACGACGACCGTCCTGTGGCGCGGGCCGTCGAACTCGCAGAAGAAGATGCCCTGCCACGTTCCGAGCGCGAGCGAGCCGTCCTCGCGAAGCGGGATCAGGACGCTCGACCCCATCAAGGTCGCACGGACATGCGTGGGAGCGTTCTCCTCACCGGGCTCGACATGCTCCCACGGCCAGCCGTCCTCGACCATTCGCTCGAGCGCCGCCTCCAGATCGCGGCCGACGGCCGGATCGGCGTGCTCGTTGATCGTGACGCCCGCGGTCGTGTGTGGGACATAGACGAGAACCGCGGATCCCTCGGCCGACTCGACCGCTCGGCGGACATCCGACGTGATGTCGAGGACATGGCTCCGCCGCGCGGTTTGCACACGGATCTCGTGCATCGGAGCCCTACAGGGCGCCGCCGGCCGCGGGAGGCGCCCCCGCCTCGAGCGCGTTGTCACCGCCGCCCGCGCGGCTCAGATGCTCCTCGACGCTCAGCAGGTTGTCCTTGCCACGCTCGACGACGGCGAGAAGCTCCGTCATGGAAGCGACTTCCTCGCGCTGCTCCTGCAAGAACCAATGCAGGAACTGCTCGCCGACGAGATCGCCCTCGTCGCGTGCCAGTTTCACGAGGTCGACGATCTGCTCGGTGACACGCCGCTCCTGCGCGAGCGCGAGCGAGACCGGGGCGACCACGTCCGAGAAAGCGGTCTGCGGCGCCTCGACACCCGGGGTCACGACATCCTCGTCGGCGTCGAGTAGGTACTGCACCATCATCATCGCGTGGTTTCGCTCCTCGACCCCCTGGCGATAGAAGTGGGCGGCGAGCTGAGGCAGGTTCTCGGCGTCGTAGTACACCGCGATCGCGACGTACTGCTGGGACGCGGCGAGCTCGTATCCCACCTGACCGTTGAGGGCAGCTCCGAACGTCGACACGCGAGCGACTCTACCGGCGCGGAACCGCGAAGGGCCGGCGAACGCCGGCCCTTCGAGTCCGGTCGAGCCGACCTCAGACCTCGAGCGTCTTCGAGAGCTCGATCTTCCGTGGCTTCGCCTCCGCGGGCTTCGGGACGCGGATTTCGAGCACACCGTTCTCGTATCGTGCCGCGATCTGGTCCTGGTCGACACCCTGCGGAAGGCCGATCGCACGCGCGAACGTGCCGTAGCGACGCTCGAACCGGTAGAAGCCCTCGTCGGACGCCTCATCGATCCTGGCGCGCTCGCCAGAAACGGACAGGGTCTCGTCCTTCACCTCGATCGAGATGGCCTCCTCCGGCATGCCGGGCAGGTCGAAGGCGTACACGACCTCCGTCGGTGTCTCCCAGACGTCGAGTGTCGGGACCCAGCTCTGCGTCACGCGGCCTGGGCCGTCGAGCAGGCCGTTCATCCACCTGCTCATCTCGGACTGAAGCGAGGCAACCTCGCGAAAGGGCTCCCAGCGAACGAGGGTGGTCATGGCATCCTCCTAGATCGTAGGACTTGTCTACTGCGACACTATAAAACCTAAGTGCATCGTGCGCAAGTTTCTTGGAGGTAGCATCGCAGTCCATGGCCGGCGTGCCGCAAGGCCTCAAAGGGCGACACTTCGCGCGCATCGCCGACTGGTCCCGCGAGGAGCTCGAGACGCTCCTCGACCTCGCCGACGAGCTGAAGGCCGAGCGCACCCACCGGCGCGAGCTTCGCGTCCTGCCAGGGCGGACGCTCGCGCTCATCTTCCGCAAGCCCTCGACGAGAACGCGCATCAGCTCCGAAGTGGCCATCTCCGAGCTCGGTGGCATGGCGCTCTACGTCCCCGCCGCTGACCTCCAGCTGTCGCGTGGGGAGACGACCCGGGACACGGCCCTCGTCCTGTCGCGGATGGTCAGCGCGATCCTGATCCGCACGTTCGAGCAGAGCGAGGTCGAGGAGTTCGCCCGGCACGCCACGATTCCGGTGATCAACGGCCTCACCGATCACGCGCACCCGCTCCAGGCGCTCGCCGACGCGATGACCTTGCGGGAGCGGTTCGGCTCGCTGGCGGGTCTCCGGCTCGCCTACGTCGGCGACGGCAACAACGTCTGCCACTCGCTCATGCGGATCTCTGCTCGGTTCGGGATGCACTTCGTCGCGGCCAGTCCGCTCGGCTACGACCCCGATCCCGAGATCACGGAGGCCTCGACCGCCGACGCAGAGACATCCGGAGGATCGATTCGCGTCGTCGACGACGCGCGGGACGCCGTAAACGGCGCGCAGGCCGTCTACACGGACGTCTGGACGAGCATGGGACAGGACGAGGAGCGAGACCGGCGCCTAGGGGCTCTCGAGCCGTTCCGTATCGATGCGGCGCTGCTCGCCCACGCGGACGACGACGCAGTCGCGATGCACTGTCTTCCGGCTCACATCGGTGAGGAGATCACGGCCGATGTCCTGTACGGGCCTCGCTGCCTCGCCTGGGAGCAGGCCGAGAACCGCCTGCACACGCAGAAGGCGCTCATGGCGCTCGTGATCGCATGACGTTCGAGGAGCACGTCCGCGCCGCACTCGACGAGCTCCCGCCGGATCTCGCGGCCGCCCTCAAGAACGTCGCCGTCGTCGTGGAGGACGAGAACCCGGAGGATCCCGACCTGCTCGGCCTGTACCACGGAGTGCCGCTTCCCGAGCGCGGCGATGTCGCCGGAATGCTCCCCGACAAGATCTCGATCTATCGCGTGCCGCTGGAGGAGGCGTTCCCCGATCCAGCGGAGCTCCGCGAGGAGATCCGGATCACGGTGTTGCACGAGCTCGCGCATTACTTCGGCCTGGACGAGGACCGGATCGCGGAGCTCGGATACGACTGAGGTGTGGGAATGCTCGCGGCTGGGTAACCGTTTTCAAGGATCGTGACACCAGACCAGATCCATACGGAGATCGAACGCCTCTCGGAGGAGCGCCAGGTGCTCTGGCAGCGCCTCTCCGATGGACTCGACATGTCCGTGAAGACACAGATCAAGGAGCTCGACGACCGTCTCCAGTCCCTCTGGCAGACGCTTCGCATCGAGAAGGCACGACTCCGCTTCGGCGAGCGCGAGGAGATCGTCCGGCGCGCGCGGGCCGAAGAGCGCCTCGAGCGCGCCGCGTAGCTCGAGGCAGGAGAACGGCCGGCCCGCGCATATCATCGATGCGTGGCCCTCTTCGGCAAGCGTAGGACCGAGCCGATCTCGATCGAGAGCGAGCAGGAGCGCCTGTACGCGATCCGCATTGCCGCAGAGCAGGAGCTCGGACGACTTCGGCGTGAGCTGACCGAACGTGTCGCGGCCGTCGAGCAGCGCGAGCGGGAGCTCGCCGATGCGGTCGCTCGGGTCAATCGAAGCGTGGGTCAGACCTCGAGCGGGCACGAC
>JBGSXQ010000466.1:0-3643 GCA_041751315.1 Gaiellaceae bacterium
TCCACGGTCGAGATGCGACGAACCCGGCAGTCGAGCGCTGCTTCCGCGAAGATCGCCTCCGCGAAGTCGGCCCACGTGCAGTCGCCTTCCGCGGCGACGTGCCAGAGCCCGCGAGGAAGCCCAGCGTCCACCAGCCCGCGCGTCGCCTCGGCCAGATGCCCGACGTACGTCGGGCATCCACGCTGGTCGTCGACGACGGCGACCTCCTCGAGCTCGGCTCCCAGGCGGAGCATCGTTCGCAGGAAGTTGTTGCCCGTCGCGCCGAAGAGCCAAGAGGTACGTACGACCCAGGCCTGGTGGCCCGCCGCAGCCTCGCCGTGCAGCTTCGTGCGTCCGTAGGCGGACATCGGGTTGGGCCCGTCGGACTCGAGGTACGGCGAGCGCTTGCGTCCGTCGAACACGTAGTCCGAGGAGTACGCCACGAGCGGTGCCTTCAGCGAGGCCACATTTGCGGTGCCGCCGACATTGACGGCCGCGGCCCCTTGCGGATCGGCCTCTGCGCCGTCGACGTCCGTCCACGCCGCCGCGTGCAGGACGAGATCGAAGCCACCTTGTGACACTGTGTCACCAGGCGGCAGCGAGATGTCCCACTCCTCGCGCGTCAGCGTGAGCACGTCGTCGGTCGAGAAGGCCTGCTCGAGCGCCTGGCCGAGCTGACCGGCGGCGCCCGTGATCAGGACTCGACGGCGGCGTCCCGCGCTGACAGGATCGGCTTGCTCTGGCTCCATAGATGGGCGACGCGCGGGTCGTTCCAGGCGACCGTGTGCTCGTCCGGCTCGGCCGGGTCGTACTCGACCGTCACGTGGTAGCAGAAGAGGATGTCCGTCAGCGCCTCGAAACCGTGAGCGTGGATCCCGGGGATGTAGACCGCCACCGGGTTCTCGTCGCCGATGTCCTCCGTGAACGTCTCACCGGTAGAGCGGTCGAGAACGACGACGCGGGCCGTTCCGCGGATGCATGCGAAGAGGTCATCCTGGCCGCGCTCGTGGTAGTGCAGCCCGCGAACCACCCCGGCCCGCGAGAAGGACAGGTTCGTCTGGCGCATCGGCTTCGGCAGCGCGCTGTCGCGACGCAGCTCGCAGAACCACCCACGCTCGTCCTCGTACCGCGTCAGTGGGATCCGCTGTAGGCCGTCGATCACGCGCCGTCTCGCTTGTTCGCGCCGGTCGCGTCGATGCGGTGGCCGATGTCCGCGAGGTGCTGCCAGTGCTTCCCGGCGTCCTCCCACCAGCCGACCACCTCCGCCGCGTCGAGCCGTCCGGCGAGGGCGTAGTGGCGATTCACGTCCGTGATCTCGAGCTCGCCGCGCGCAGACGGGTTGAGTGTCGCGATGACGTCGAACACGTCGGGCGGGTAGCAGTAGAGGCCCACGACGGCATGCGAGGTGGGCGGCGCGTCGAACCGCGTGTCGACGACGCCTGCCTTCTCGACGATGTCGGTGACCTCGCCACTTTCACCGTAGACCACCACCCCGAAGTTCTCCGGGTCGGAGACCTCCTTCACGAAGATCCGGGCATGCGAAGGCGACTCCGCCCACTCCTGCAGGCGCTGCGACTGCGCGAACTCGAAGATGTTGTCGCCCAGCACGACGACGAGCGGCGCGCCTCCCGCGAAGTCTTCCGCCATGCCCACGACCTGCGCGATGCCACCCGGCTCGGTCTGCACCTTGTACGTGAGATCGAGCTCGAGGATCGGGTCGCCACCCCCACGCGGTGCGAGGCGGCCGTCTCCGAGCAGGTCGATCATCTGGCCCGCGTGTCCCTTGCCCGTGACGAGAAGGACATCGTCGATCCCCGCCAGCTGCAGGAGCTGGAGCGGGTAGTAGATCATCGGCCAGCTCCCGACAGGCAGGAGATGCTTGTTGGCGACGCGGGTCAGCTCGCCCAGGCGCGTCGCCTCGCCGCCGGCGCAGATGAGCCCCTTCGGCTGCACGAGGCGGAGCCTACGTCAGGGTCGCATTCGCTCGCGCGCCTGCCAGATGCGGCGCTTCACGGTTTTCCGATCCTTCACCGCGGGTATGGCTTTCACTGACGCGTACCAGACGTATCCCGCACCCGCGATCAGGCTGCCGATCATGGCGAAGAGCCGCTTCGGGTGGAGCACGACGTACAGCAGAGCCCGCACGCGGGCGATCGTAGCCGACATACTGACGAATCAGATTCAAAGGAAAGGGGTAAGGCAATGGGAAAGACGAAGACGAGCTCGGCGCTCTCGACCGACGCGCTCAAGCCATACGTGCAGCGCGCGATGACCGACCCGGAGCTCCGCGAGGATCTTCTCGCAGCATTCGTCGCCGCACGCGGCCTCTACGGCCAGATGGCCAAGGGCCACGGCGTGAAGGGCAAGGCCGAGAAGGTCTCGGAGAAGAACTTCCAGAAGCAGCTCCAGACGCTGGTGGACGATCTCACCGAGGCGGGTGACAAGCTTCAGGGCAAGGCGAAGAAGAGAGGCAAGAAGGCACGCAACCGCGTCCTGTTGCTGACCGGCGTGGTCGTCGGAGCCCTCTACAACCCGTGGACGGGCGAGTCGACTCGCGAGTGGCTGATGGACAAGATCGCAGGTGGGGACGATCCGCTCGAGGACCTCGAGGCCGAGCTCTCCGCGCAGGCCGACGCCGCGCCGGGCGGCAACGGCAGCGAGCCCGAGTAGCACGTCGTTTCGAGGGGTCTGGCGTCCGCCAGGCCCCTCGCGCTACTCGTTGAGCGCCCTCTCGAGGGCGCCAGGCACGAGGCCGCTCGTTCCCGCGATGTCGTCGGCCTCCAGCAGCACGGCTCCCGGCTGCGGAAGCGTCGACGACCCCGGGCCCACCGCCACGTAGATCCGCCCGGCGGAGAACGAGATGTCGTCCGCTCGACGCCAGGCGAGCAGGATCGTGTACGGCGCGACCACTCCGTCGTAGCCCAGCCCGGCCATGGCCGCGGGGTGGATCTCGAAGTGCAGGTGCGGCGAGCCGCCCTCCGCGTCCCCCGTGTCGCCGACGAACCCGATGACGTCGCCGGCTCGGACAGCCCTGCCCTCGACGGCCAGCGGCGAGTACGCGGAGAGATGTGCGTAGTAGAACTCGTTGCCCAAGGTGTCGCGCAGCCACACGCGGTAGCCGCCGATGCGCGTGAAGCCGATCGTGTGCAGCGTTCCGTCCGCGACCGCGAGCAGCGGCGTGCCGGCCGCCGCAAAGATGTCCTCGCCGTGGTGCCAGCCGCCCGGGACGTTCGGGCGCGGTGCTCCGAAGCTGTCTCCGAACGACGCCGTGCCGAAGACGGGAAAGACGTAGCCGCCCGACGAGAGCTTCGCGGCGACCTCGGGCGCAACCCGTACCGGCCCGCCGGCAACCTCGTCGCCCACATCGGGCTCGGGTGCCCGCGGGATTCGATCCGGCCTTCCCTCGGAGGTCGCAGGACGCTCGCCGCTCTGTCCGGGCGTCACGGGGCGGGCCGGGGCGGAGAGGTCGGCGACGGAGACCGCCTGCGTGCTCCCGATGACGATCTCACTGCCCGCTGGAAGACCGCCGTGGTCAGCGCTGAGCCGAATGCGCAACGCCGTCACGGCGGCCTGGGCGGCAGGCGGGCCGGACTTGCGGCTTCCGACGTCGCTGGAGAGAACGGTGAGCGTCCCCCAGTCGGCGAGGGACACGCTCCCCGGAGCG
>JBGSXQ010000467.1:0-1623 GCA_041751315.1 Gaiellaceae bacterium
CCGCCGCAGCCCGCCGCGACGACGCTGAGCGCGCCGATCAGCAGGCCGAACGCGGCCCATCGTGCGACGCGTGTCCTTCGTCCTCTCATTCCGTTCCTCCCTCTGACTGGTCGATGATCGACTCCTGTCCTGCGCGCCACGCGAGGCGGACGCGCCGTCCTTTCACCTCGAGCACCTCGATCGAGCCCTCGTCGAGGTTCTGTGTGAGCACCTGGAGCTCACCACCGCGGTCGAGCGTAACGTGGTAGCGCGTCACGGGCCCCATGTACTGCACGTCTCGCACCTGCCCGGCCTCGACGTGCGAGCCCGCCTGCGGCTCCTCTCCGTCCATGAGCAGGTTGATCTTCTCGGGACGGACCGTGTAGCGGCGACCGTCACGCTCGATGACGTTGGAGACGCCGACGAAGCCCGCGATGAACTCCGACTGCGGGTGCTCGTACACCTCGGCGGGTGGCCCGACCTGCTCGATCCTGCCCTGGTTGAAGACCGCAAGTCGATCCGACATGGTCAGCGCCTCTTCCTGGTCGTGCGTCACGTACACGAAGGTGATCCCGACGTCGCGCTGTATCGACTTCAGCTCGATCTGCATCTCCTGGCGCAGCTTCAGGTCGAGCGCGCCCAGGGGCTCGTCGAGGAGCAGCACTTTTGGCCGATTGACGATCGCCCGCGCAAGGGCGACCCGCTGGCGCTGACCGCCGGAGAGTTGCGACGGCTTCCGGTCGCCGTAACCCGACAGCCGCACCATCTCGAGCGCCTCGCCGGCACGGTCACGTCGCTCGCCCTTACGCACCTTCTTCACCATGAGCCCGTACTCGACGTTTGCCTGCACGGTCATGTGCGGAAAGAGCGCGTAGTCCTGGAAGACCGTGTTCACCGGCCGGTCGTAGGGTGGGAGGCGCGACACGTCCTCGCCCGCGAGCTCGATCGTCCCCTCGTCCGGCGTCTCGAACCCCGCGATCATGCGCAGCGTGGTCGTCTTGCCCGAGCCGGAGGGCCCGAGCATCGTGAAGAACTCTCCGGCAGGGATGTCGAGGTCGACGCCGTCGACCGCGACGACGTCTCCGTAGCGCTTGGTCAGGCCTCTGACACTGATGTCCGGAGCAATAGAGCTGCCTTCGAGGTAATTGGCCATGTTGCTATCCGGCGCTGGATGGCGCGATGCCGCGTCCTCGGTCGCGCCGATACGTCCGGTATCGACGCTCCCTGCGTCCTTGCCTCGCGCCATCCATCATCCGGCTAGCAACGAGCAACCACCTCGAAGGCAGCTCTAGGCGGCGCCAAGCGACTGCTCCAGGATGGCGAGTCCCTCGTCCAGCTCGTCGGGCGCGATGTTGAGAGGCGGAAGCAGGCGGATGACGTTGCCGTAGAGACCGCACGACAGCAGGACGAGGCCGCGCTCGAATGCGGCGTCGACGACCGCCTTGGCGCGATCGGGCGTGCGCTCGGCGAACTCGAAGGCGAGCATGGAGCCGAGGCCGCGTACCTCGCCGATCTCGGGATGGCGCTCCGCGAGCCGGTCGAGCCGCGCGCGCAGCGTCCCCCCGAGCTCACGCGCAGCGTCGAGGAACTCCGGGTCGGTCACGACGTCGAGCGTCGCGAGAGCCGCTGCGCACGAGAGCGGGT
>JBGSXQ010000468.1:0-2395 GCA_041751315.1 Gaiellaceae bacterium
AGCCGTCGATCCGCGCGGCCAGGCGCTCGATGTCGTCGCGGCGCTCGCGCCACGTCTCGGCCACCGCGCGGAGGAGCTCGGGGAAGCTGGGGATCCCGTGTCGCGGCTCGGGCGGGAAGTACGTGCCCGCATAGAACGGCTTCGCGTCGGGCGTCATGAAGACCGTCGTCGGCCAGCCCCCCGACCCGGTCATGCCGACGGTCGCCTCCATCGTCACCGCGTCGACGTCGGGACGCTCCTCGCGATCCACCTTGACGTTCACGAACAACTCGTTCATGAGCGCAGCCGTCGTCTCGCTCTCGAACGACTCGTGGGCCATGACATGGCACCAGTGACACGAGCTGTAGCCGACGGAGACGAGAAGCGGCTTGTCCTCGGCGTGGGCGTGCTCGAAGGCCTCGTCCCCCCACTCGTACCACTCGACCGGGTTCTCGGCGTGCTGAAGGAGGTACGGGCTCGTCGCGCCGGCGAGGCGGTTCACGCGGCGCAGGGTACGTGCGCGCTCAGTACGTGATCACGCGGTCGGCCTCGAGGGCCAGCTGAACGAGCCGGTTCGGCTGCGCGAGCTCGACCGGCTTGCCGTCGAGATCCGATTGCCCGACTCCGCGCGCCTTGCTCGACATCCCGGACGCGTAGATCGGCGTTCCGCCCGCGACGACCGCGTCGTACGACTCGCGCAGGCTTCCTGTCCCGAGGCCGGTCAGGGAGTCGAGCACCGAGTCCCGGAGCAGCTGAACGCCGTCTCCTGCAAGAAACATCGACACTTCGTGGTCTTCGTCCAGCGCGGCCTTGGCCACGAGGAATGCCAGCGCCGCCTTCGTCGGGTTCTCGGGCCCGCAGGTGACATGGACGAGGATCCTGGCCACGTGGAGAGTCTCCCACATGACTCCCGCGCTTGCCATCGTCCGCTCCATGAGAGAGGATCGCGCGATGAAAAGGAACTTCACGTGGGCAATTCTCGTGGGCGGCGTCCTCGTCGTCCTGGGCGTCCTGTGGCAGGCGTTCACGATCGCTGCATACGTCCGCGGTGCTGGAGACGGCGCGCTCGACGCGCACGGAATGGGCTCGCTCATCGTGCACATCGGGCAGCTCGCGATCGTGATCGGTGCGCTCGTCGCGTACTGGGGCAACTGGCCGATGGTGGGCGGTGCCGTGGCCTTCCTGATCCTCTCCATCGCGCAGCTCGGATTCCTCGGCGACACGGAGGAGCAGGGCGATTGGATCAACGGGCTGCACGGCTTGCTCGCGCTGATCATCCTGATCTGCGGGATGCTCTACGCGCAGCGGGCCAGACGCGAGCTCGGCGTCATGGCGTCCGGCGGCGCTGCCGGTAGTGCCTGACGACCTCGATCAGTAGACCCAGCGATAGCGCGATACCGAGTGCGAGGAGGACCCCCCACAAGGGGTTCTCCTCGAATGTCTTGCCTCCGAAGTAGCCGAGCAGCGCGCCGTAGGTCCCCCAGATCAATCCGGCCGGGATGTCGTACGCGATGAAGCGCCGCCAGCTGAATGTCGGGATGTAGCCGGCCGAGAAGGTCACCGCCGTGCGCCCGCCGGGGACGAAACGCCCGAGGATGATGATGTACGCGCCGCGCTCGTCGAGCGCGCGCTCAGCCCATTCGAGCCGCTTGTGGGACTTCTCACTCGAGAACCAGCGCTTGACCGTCCTCTCGCCGACCCAGTTGCCGATGCCGTAGGAGATGTTGTCGCCCACGATCGCGCCGGTCGCGCCGGCGAGGATCACGAGCAGGAGGTTCAGGTCACCCGAGGCCGCGAACGTACCGCCGATGACGAGCGTCGTCTCGCTCGGCACGAGTGGAAAGAACGCGTCGATGGCGGCGACGCCGAAGATGATGAAGTAGCTCCACCACGCCCCGGAGACCCACTCTGCGATCTGGTCGAAGTCGAGCCAGTCCGGCATCGACGCATCCTCGCAGAGGCGGTGTCAGACACCGGCGGCGTATCGGTCGAAACGGGCATTGCCGGGATCGGACACGACCGTACAGCTGATTCTCGGTCTCACACCGCGACCCGCCTGTGGGCTGATCGTTGCCGACTCTTGACGGAAGGCCTTGACAGCACGTGCGTGTCTGACCCCGGTCGAGTCGCGATGATGCGCCCGTGACGCTCCTCCCCCTCGAGGGCATGCGCGTCGTCGACGTGACGACCTCGATCGCGGGCCCGTACTGCGCGGAGATCCTCGCGGCGCTCGGCGCCGACGTCGTGAAGGTCGAGCGGCCGGACACGGGCGACGACGGCCGCGCCTGGGGCCCACCCTTCTGGAACGGAGAGAGCGCGATGTTCCTTGCGGTCAACGCAGGGAAACGGTCGCTCGCCGTGTCGCTGTCCGACGATCGCGGGAGAGACGTCGTGCTCCGCCTCACCGACCGCGCCG
>JBGSXQ010000469.1:0-6114 GCA_041751315.1 Gaiellaceae bacterium
CCCTCGCCACCGAGCCGCGGTTCCTGCTCATGGACGAGCCCGCCGCGGGGCTCCCCGAGGCAGAGGTTCCCGCGTTCGCCGGCGTGATCCGGTCGGTGCGTGACGAGCACGACGCGGGCGTGCTCCTCATCGACCACAACATGGCGCTGATCATGGACGTCTGCGACCGCATCCAGGTGCTCGATCAGGGACGAACGCTCGCGGAGGGCTCGCCGTCGGCGATTCGTAGGAACATCGACGTCGCAGCGGCGTACCTCGGCGAGCCGGCGGTCGCCGAATGACCACCCATCGCCTACGGCTCGGAGTCGCAGGAGAAACGATGTTTCCCCCGTGCGCCCTCATGAAAACGTTGGGAAGCTCCCGGTTCCCCACATCCCTCCCCGCTCATCGACCAGAGGATGGCCTATGAGCGCGCTCGAGGTACGCGAGCTCGAGGTCGCGTACGGCGGCGTGCTAGCGGTGCGGGGACTGTCGCTGACCGTCGAGCCCGGCGAGATCGTCGGCCTCATCGGCCCCAACGGCGCCGGGAAGTCGACGGCGCTCCACGCGATCATGGGTGTCGTCCCGGCCCGAGGTGGCGAGGTTCGCCTCGGCGAGCGGTCGCTCCGCGGCAGGACGCCGGAGGCGATCGCACGGAGCGGAGTCGCGCTCGTCCCGGAGGGCCGTCGGCTCTTCGCCGAGCTGACGGTCGAAGAGAACTTGCGGCTCGGCCTCGCCGCGCGCCGCGGCTCGGAAGGGGCAGAGGAGGACATGGCCGAGGTGCTGGGGCTGTTCCCCGTGTGCCAGGAGTTTCGAGGTCGTCATGCAGGTGCGCTGTCGGGTGGTCAGCAACAGCAGCTCGCGATCGCACGCGCGCTCGTCGCCAGGCCCTCCATTCTCCTGCTCGACGAGCCGTCGCTCGGCCTTGCCCCGACGATCGTCGACCTCGTGTTCTCGACGCTGCAGACCATCGCCGAGCGCGGGATCGGCGTCCTGCTCGTGGAGCAGCGCGCGCAACGCACGGTTGCGCTCGCGGCACGGACGCACGTGCTCGCGAACGGCGAGCTGCGCTTGACGCTCACTCCCGACGACGCGGCGGACACCGACCGGATGGTCGCGGCCTACCTCTCGTGATGCTCGCCAGCGGCCTCACCGACGTCCTCCGCGACGCCGTCGACCTGCAGGTGCAGGTCGACGCGATCGGCCTGGGCGCGATCTTCGCCCTCATGGCCGTCGGCATCGGCCTCGTCTTCGGCGTCATGCGCCTGATCAACTTCGCCTACGGGCAGCTGATCATGGCGGGAGCGTTCGCGATCGCGTTTGCGTCCGATCGCGACTGGCCCGTTGGCGTCGGGATCGCGCTCTGCTTCGCGGTCGTGCTCGCGCTCTCGCTTGCGATGGAACGCGTCGTCTTCCGGCCGCTGCGCACGCAGTCGGCTGCGGTCATGCTCATCGCGACCTTCGCAGTCGCGTTCCTACTGCAGTCGATCGCGCTCCTCTGGTTCGGCCCGCTCGGCAAGACCGCGACGTCACTCGTCCAGCTCAACCGCCCCGTCGAGATCGGCGGCGTCGACATCCGCAAGATCACGATCGTCACGATCGTCACGGCCGCTGTCTGTCTCCTGCTGCTCGTCGCACTGCTGAATCGCACGTCGATCGGCTTGCACATGCGCGCGGCGGCGATCGACTCGCAGACGGCGCGGCTCCTCGGCGTACGTGCCAACGCAGTGAGCACGGTGTCCGTGCTGATCGCGGGCGCACTCGCCGCCGTTGTCGCGGTGATGCTCACCGTGCAGTTTCCGACCGTGACGCCGGCCTTCGCGTTGCAGGAGACGATCCTCGTGCTCGCGGGCGTGGTGGTGGGTGGGATGACGCGCTTGCTCTCGGCGACGCTCGGCGGCTTCTCGATCGGGTACGTGTCCGGGCTGCTCGGGGGCGCGCTGCCGTCGAGCCAGAGCCAGTACCTGCCGTCGCTCGTGTTCGGCCTGGTCATCCTCGTCCTGCTCGTGCGGCCGGACGGCCTGTTCACGCGGGGGCGCGGGCTGGTGGAGCGGGTATGAGGGCCGGTCGCACTGCCGTGGAGCTGATCGGGCCGTTGCTGCTCGTCGTCGCAGCTGCGATCCTGGGCACGTTCGTCTCGCAGGCGACCGAGATCTACTTCATCACGGCGCTCATCTCCGTCGCGACCGTGGTCGCGATCTACGTCTTCGTCGGCAACTCGGGCGTGCTCTCGTTCGGGCACATCAGCTTCTTCGCAGTAGGGGTATGGGCTGCGGGGGTGCTCTCGGTTCCCGAGACGGAGAAGCCAGCGACGATGCCGTACCTCTTCGACTTCCTCAGCTCGACGACGGTCGGGAACATCCCGTCGCTTCTCATCGCCGCCGTGGTCGCCGGGGTGTTCGCGCTGCTCGTGGGCGCTCCCCTCATGCGGCTCTCGGGGCTCGCCGCAGGCATCGCGACGTTCGCGGTGCTCGGCATCACGAACAACATCCTCCGCTACTACGAGAAGATCGGGCCGGGCCTGAACACGTTCTCGTCGGTGCCGGAGACGACCGACCTGCTGCAGGCGACGATCGGTGCGCTGCTCGTCATCGTCGCCGCGTTCGCGTACCAGCGCAGCCGGCTCGGGCGCCAGCTGCGCGCCACGCGCGAGGATCCGGCAGCGGCGCGTGCCGTGGGCGTCTCCGTCTACAGGCAGCGGCTCACGGCGTTCGCGCTCTCCGGCTTCCTCGCCGGCTTCGCGGGCGGCCTGTACATCCACTTCATCCCGATCAACGTGGACGCGGTGTACCTCGACCTCACGTTCATCACGCTCGCGATGCTCGTCATCGGTGGCACGACGAGCCTGTGGGGCGCGGTGGTCGGGGCGCTCTTCGTGAGCGGGCTCGACTCGGTGCTCGCGGAGATGGAGGACGGGATGACCATCCTCGGCGGGTCGTTCGACCTGCCGTCGGGGTCACGCATCGTCGTCGTGAGCTCGGTCATGGCGCTTGTCCTCATCCTCCGACCGGGAGGGCTGACCAATGGACGCGAGTTCTCGTTGCCACGGCTGCGGCCGGCGGAGGCGAAGTGAGGGTCTGCGTCGTCGGCTGTGGCGCGGTTGGATCGCTCTTCGCTGCAAACCTCGCGCAGCTCGACGACGTCGAGGTGTGGGCGTACGACGTCTCGCAGGCGCACGTGGACGCGATCAACGCCGACGGGCTTCGCCTCGTGGGCGCTGGGGAGGCGCTCGGCAACGTTACGGCGACGACGGATCCGGCGGCGCTGCCGGCCTGCGACTTCGGGATCGTCGCGACCAAGGCGATGCACACCGAGGCTGCGATTGCCGTTACGGCGCACGCCTTCGCGGACGGCGCCGTCGCCTCCGTGCAGAACGGCGTCGGCAACGAGGAGGTCGTCGCTCGACACGTCTCGCGCGTGATCCGCGGCACGACGTTCCCGGCGGGGAAGATCCTCGAGCCTGGCGTCGTGCAGTGGGACGTTAAGGGCGATACGACTCTCGGCCCGTTCGAGCCGCAGCCAGCGACGGCGGACGAGATCGCGCAGCTCGCCGATGCGTGCACACGTGGACGTATGCCGACCGCAGCTGTTGCCGACGCGCGGCCGGCGCAGTGGCGCAAGGTCATCTTCAACGCCTCGACGAATCCCGTCGGCGCGCTCACGGGCCTGACACACGGTCGTGTCTGCGAGCGACCCGACCTCCGCGCGATCGTCAGCGGCCTCGTCGGCGAGGGCAAGGCCGTCGCCGACGCGCAAGGAATCGTTCTCGACGCGGATCCCGAGGAGCTCATCGACCACGCCGCGAGGCCGGAGGTCGCCTACGGCCACAAGTCGAGCATGCTCCAGGACGTCGAGGCGCGGCGGCAGACCGAGATCGACTTCCTGAACGGGGGCATCGCGCGCTTCGGGCGCGAGCTCGGAGTGCCTACGCCGCTGAACGATGCGATCACTCAGCTCATCAAAGGACTGGAGGCCTCATGGGTGGAGCGCTGAATCCCGAGCTCGAGCGACGGCACGCGAACGTCCGGGCGGCGATGGCCGCGCACGAGCTCGATGCGCTGATCGTCTCGGGTAACGAGTACTCGGGGTTCGAAGGTGCCGTGACGTACATGTCGGGCTTCCAGATCGTCCATCGCTATGCGTACGTCGTCCTCCCGGCCGAAGGGGAGCCCTTCATCGTCTTCCCGACCGAGGCCCGCTACGTGGGCGAGCACGGGACCGCGGAGCTCGAGCAGGTCTTCCACGACCGTCCCGGCGAGCACCTCGCCGCCCGGGCACGCGACGCAGGCTGGCGGCGCGTCGGCGTCTTCGGCCTCGACTACATCATGGCCGTGCGCGACTACCGCGCCCTCGACGGGCTCGCTCTCGTCGGGTTCGACGTCGAGTTCGACCTCGCTCGTGCCGTGAAGAGCGACGCCGAGCTCCACTCGGTTCGCGACTCGGTGCGCATAAACGAGCGAGGGTTCGAGCTGTTCTTCGAGGCCTACGAGCCCGGGAAGTCGGCGGCCGAGGTGATGGCCGCGGCGGAGGAGTGGTTCACCGCCGAGGGCTGCGGTCGGCTCACCATGAACATGGTTCTCACCGGCACCGACGCCTACGCGCGCCCCGAGTTCAAGATCGCCCGGCGCGACGAGCGCCTCGGGCACTTCCTCCTTCCGTCGCTCGAGGTCGCCGGCCCGGGGATGCACTGGGTCGAGGTGTCCCGGGCGATCGCCTCCACCGACGCGGTGCTCTCGGACGACACGGAGCGGATGCTCGAGGCGTACCTCGAGTACTTCGAGGCGGCGCGCGGCGCGATGCGCCCGGGTGCCTCGTGCCACGACGTGCACCGAGCCGTGTCAGCGGGCTTCACGCACCGCGGATACCACCTCGGTCACGTCACAGGGCACTCGATCGGGATGACCATGATCGAGTTCCCGAAGGTGGGAGAAGGCGTCGAGACGGAGCTCGCGGAGAACATGGTCTTCTCGATGCACCCGCATGCGATCGCGGCGAGCGGAGAGGACTGCCTGTACATGCAGGACACGTGGCTCGTCACTCCCGAAGGGGGCGTTCCGCTCGCAAATCTGCCGATGGAGGTCTTTCGATCCCCGCGCGGCTAGAATCGAATTCGTGAGCTGGCCGTGGCTCGTGTTGCTCGGCCTCGCGGCAGTCCTTGCGCTCGCCGTCGAGAAGCCGCGCCTCGATCGTCGTTTCGGTGCCGCTGCCCGGCGCGATCGCGATCGTCAGAAGCGCAAGAAGCAGCTTCGGGTAGTCACGCCCGACGACGAGAGCGAGGAGTTCATCCGCTCCGTGCAGCGCGACCTCGACGCGCTTCCGACGATCGAGGAACGCGACCGCAGGACCTGAGCTTTCCGCAGATGGTGGATCCGCTCGCGCGGATCCACCATCGCGAGAGTCCCTGAAGCCGGCCGCTCCGCGGCCGGATCGCATCGACTGATCGCCGTCTGCGGCGGACTAGCGAACCCTGAACGTCGCGGTGAGCCAGCGCGTGTTCGGGAGGATGCGGGCGACGTTCTCGGTGTTCTTCGACTCCTGGAAGTCCGATACCCGGACGCGAAGCCGATGCGCGCCGGGTGAGAGGCTGCCGGTCGGGATGAGTACGACTCCACCCTGATACGTCGTCGCGACGCGCGACCCGTCCACGGTGGCGACGATCGACTTCGGATACACGCCGGCGCCCGCATCCGTGGCGGCGACACGAACCGGCTGGCCGGACGCGACGGTCGGCGTCCGCAGGCGCAGCGTGGGCGGCCTGACGTCGTTCAGCCAGTAGCGGAACGTGAAGCGACCTGCAGTCCCCCGCGTCGGGCTGTCGAAGACGACCGCGTACTCACCCGGCACGGGCGAGAGCGCTCCGGCGGCGAGGACGCCGTCGCGAAACTCGTCCATGTACGGGTTGTGGTTCACCGGCAGGCCTGCGTAACCCGTCAACCGGTTCTCGTCGAGGCCGGCGACGACGCGCGGCTCGACGCGGGCTCCTCGACCGAGCTGCGTGATGACGACGCCGAAGTTCGCGACGCGCCGGGCGAGACGGATCCGGAACACACGCTCGGGCCCGCGCAGGGTCGTCGTGACGCCGATTCCGCTGGGAGTCTCCGGGTACCGGTAGCGCGTCACGAGCGCCGGCCGGCC
>JBGSXQ010000470.1:0-3255 GCA_041751315.1 Gaiellaceae bacterium
CGCACCGCGCCGTTCGCGCGCACAACAGGTCCGGCCGGCGCAGCAGCCCGTCAAGCAGCAGACCGGTCGCAAAGCGGACAAGCAGCGCGGGCAGTTCGTCCGTGAGTCCTACGCCGAGCTGCGGAAGGTCGACTGGCCCACGCGCAACCAGACCTTCCAGGGCGTCGTGGTCGTGATCATCGCGTGCGTCATCGTTGGCGCGTACCTCTGGGGCCTCGACCAGGCCATTCGTCCCCTCGTCGATCGCGTCCTGCTCTAGCGATGGCGATGATGGAAACGCAAACCCCGCGGCCGCGAAGCGGACGCCTTCAGGGATCGTCCGCGATCGGAATCGGCTCCTGCCGATTACGCTCGCTGGGAGGTAAATAAGTGTTTCTCTGGTATGTGATCAACACCTATTCCGGGCACGAGAACAAGGTCAAGACCAATCTCGAGCACCGCATCGTCTCGATGAACCAGCAGCCGGCTTTCCGGCGGGTCGTCGTCCCGACCGAGCAGGTCATTGAGACGAAGGACGGCCAGAAGGTGCAGACGGAGAAGCGCGTGCTGCCGGGTTATGTGCTCGTGAACATGAACATGTCCGACGAGTCGTGGACCGTCGTGAAGGGCACACCCGGTGTGACCGGGTTCGTCGGCGCCGGCGCCAAGCCCGTGCCGCTCTCCCAGCCCGAGGTCGACAGGATTCTCCATCACGGCGCGCCGACCGGCCCTGGCCAGGCGCTGAAATCGCAGGTCGAGTTCACGCTCGGTGAGTCCGTGAAGGTGACCTCGGGACCGCTGTCCGACTTCGACGGTGAGATCGTCGACGTGAACGCCGACCAGCAGAAGCTCAAGGTGCTCGTCGACATCTTCGAGCGCCAGGTTCCGGTGGAGCTCAGTTTCGACCAGGTGAAGAAGATCGACTGACGACGGATCGGGCGAGGTGATCCTCGCTCCTACGAGACGAGAAGAGAACATGGCAAAGAAAGTACTGACGATGATCAAGCTCCAGATCCCTGGTGGCCAAGCCAATCCTGCGCCGCCGGTTGGTCCTGCGCTCGGCCAGCACGGCGTGAACATCATGGAGTTCTGCAAGGCCTACAACGCACAGACGGCGCATGAGAACGGCCGGATCATCCCGGTGGAGATCACCGTCTTCGAAGACCGGTCGTTCACGTTCATCACGAAGACGCCGCCCGCCGCCGTTCTCATCAAGGAGGCGCTCGGCATCGAGTCCGGCTCGGGTGAGCCGAACCGCGAGAAAGTCGGGCGACTCACCCAGGCACAGATTCGCTCAATCGCGGAGGCGAAGATGCCCGACCTGAACGCCCGCGACGTCGACGAGGCCATGAAGGTCATCGCGGGCACCGCGCGGTCGATGGGGGTGGAGACGCCATGAGTCCTGCGTCCTGCACCGCGACCGGCCGCGCCTGCGGCCACTTCAGGGGTGTTCGCTCTGCGGAAGACATGGGGGTGGATACCGAATGAGCGCTCACGGCAAGCGCTATCGCACCGCGCGCGAGTCGATCGACCGTGAGCAGGCCTACACGCCGCTGGAGGCAGTTCGCCTGCTCAAGGACACTCCGGCCGCGAAGTTCGACGAGACCGTCGAAGTGCATTTCCGCCTCGGCCTCAACGTGCGCCATGCGGACGAGCAGCTCCGTGGAACGATCATGCTTCCGCACGGGATCGGCAAGGACGTGCGCGTTGCCGTCTTCGCGGAGGGCGAGAAGGCACGTGAGGCCGAGGAGGCGGGCGCCGACGTCGTCGGAGCGGCCGACCTCGCGACGAAGATCGAGGAGGGCTTCCTCGACTTCGACGTCGCCATCGCGACGCCGGACCAGATGAGCGTCGTCGGCAAGCTCGGCCGGGTGCTCGGCCCTCGCGGGCTCATGCCGAATCCCAAGACCGGCACGGTGACGATGGAGGTCGGCAAGGCCGTCTCGGACGCAAAGGCCGGCAAGCTCGAGTACCGGACGGATCGTGGCGCCAACGTCCACGTCCCGATCGGGAAGCGGAGCTTTGAGGAGCGCGCGCTGCTCGAGAACTACGCTGCGCTCATCGAGGAGATCGTGCGCGCCAAGCCGTCCGCCTCGAAGGGTCGCTACATCCGCGGAATAACGATGACGACGACGATGGGGCCGGGCATCCACGTCGACACGACCATCACCCGAGACATCGCCGAGGAGCTGGAGGCAGCTACAGTCTCGGCCTAGCTACCCCCGACACCCGCCGAAGACCGTCGGCAGCTCGTGAGACGAGCGTAGGTCCGACCGAGGCAGGTTCGTCAGCGCGTTTCGCGTTCGATCGAGCCCGCCGTGCGCGGGTTTCGTCGTTCAGAGAGGACATCACGTGCTGAAAGCAGACAAGGAACGGATCGTCGAGGAGCTCGCCGCCGAGCTCGGCTCGGCCGAGACGCTCATCGTCGCCGACTACCGCGGACTGACGAACAAGCAGCTCGAGGCGCTGCGAGATCAGCTGATCCCGCACGGTGCGCGGTTCCGGATCGTCAAGAACACGCTGACGCGGCGCGCCGCCGAGCAGGCAGGGGTCGACGCTCTCCTGGTGATGCTCGAAGGGCCGTCCGCGATCGCGTTCGTCGAGTCGTCGGGCGATCCGGCCGCCGTCGCGAATGCACTCGCGGCTACCGCGAAGGCGACGAACGTTCTCACGTTGCGTGGTGGGTTGCTCGAGGGTAAGGCGCTCACGGGCGAGGAAGTCGACAGGCTCGCCAGCCTGCCTCCGGTCGATGTGCTCCGCACCCAGCTCGTGGGCGCGATCGTCGCGCCGCTCACGCAGCTGCTCGGGCTGGTCTCGGCGCCGCTCCGCGACCTGCATGGTCTCGTCGACGCGCGCATCCAGCAGCTCGAAGAGCAGGGCGAAGTCGTCGAGGCTGTCGCGAAAGCCGCATCGGTCGACGAGCCGGCAGCATCGGCTGGTGACGAGGAACCAAGCGACGAGGCCGAGCCGAGTGCGGCCGAGGGCCCCGAATTGATCGAGCCTGTCGCCGAGGTCGACACACCGTCAGATTCCGCCTCAGCGGAATCTGACGTCTCCGAGGAAGCGGAGACAACCCAGGAATCTGAAGCTGATAAGGAGGAGTAGGAATGGCCACTGATGTGAAGAGCGTGCTCGATTCGCTCGGCAAGATGACCGTGCTCGAGCTCGTCGAGCTCAAGAACGCGATCGAGGAGGAGTGGGGCGTCACCGCTGCCGCTCCGGTCGCAGTCGCCGCAGCGCCCGCGGCCGGCGACGGTGCTGCGGCAGAGGAGGAGA
>JBGSXQ010000471.1:0-9415 GCA_041751315.1 Gaiellaceae bacterium
CGGGGATCAGCGCCTCCGGCTCGCCTCGCTCAATCTGAGCGGGTGAGCGCCGCAGCCGCAACGTTGCTGCGACGTTGTCGAGCCCCTCGATCGTGCCCGCCGCCTGCTCGGTGACCGGGTCATAGACCGCATCGCCGGGGTCCAGCTTGTGCTGCTGGACCGGGAACCGGTAGCCGTGGATCTCCGATTTCGACTTCCCGCCGACCGGCTCAGGCGGAGAGCCGTCGCGCGCGAGTAACCCAATCGCCTCGGAGTCGTCGATGAGCTCCTCCGCCGTCAACTCACAGCGGGCGAAGAACCACCACCAGACCGGCTTCGCCTCGCGGCGGTGGTAGTCGAGCAGATGGCCCAGCAGTACGAGGTCCCGGTCGCCGGTCGCGACCAGCCGCTCGCGCAGCGCCTCGCGCTCGTCGCGCGCCTGCGCCGTCTCCTCGCTCGGCACACGCAGCTCAGCCGGCTCATGCCACGGGATCGCGACCCCGTGCTGTCGCTCTGCCTCCGGCTTGCGCTCGACGAGCCAGTCGCGCAATCGCAAGGTCGAGACGCAGTCCTCTTCGTTGTAGCGCTCGATCGTCTCCAACAGGGCCGGGTCACGCTCCGCCATCCACTGCTCGTACAACACGATCGCGTCATCGCCACCCGCCAGGTCGGCCTCGGCGGTCATGAAGAATTGACGCACGTTCTTGATCGAGTAGCGAGGATGCGAGATCCGAAGCGACTGCCGCACCACGGCGTACAGATCCACGAAGAGCTCGCGACGAAGAAGCTCGTCCAATGCCTCCTCGCGTGTGCCGAACTCGGCCACCAGCCGCTTCAAGGCCGAGGTCTCGTAGGACGCGTAGTGATAGACGTGCATGCCCGGATCAACGGCCAGCTGCCCCTGGAACAGGTCAAGTAGCCGCTCCACCGCCGACCGTTCCTCGTCACGGTCGTGCGCCCAGATCGCCGTGAAGTGCCCGTCGCGATCCACTAGTCCATGTAGGTACTCGAGCCCACGGCCCGGCTCCCAGAACGGGTCGCCCTCGATGTCGTAGAACAGATCGCCCGCCGACGGCGCCGGCAGCAACCCAAGACCGCGCTGCTCAAGGGGCTCGAGCAGCTCGTAGCGGTGCAGCCCGGTGCGCCGGTGAGAAAGCTGTAACGCCGCCTGCGCGCGGAGCGTCTCGAACGTCTGCGTCGGCATCCGCTCGACCTGCATGCCCGGTGCGGCGTCGCCGAGCGCCTCGAGCGTCGAGATCTCAGCGAGGCCAAGCCGCTCGAGCTGCTCCCGACGGATCCGCGCCACACGCGAGAGGTGGTCCTCCCGGTCCCAGTGCTCGTTGCACAACGGCAGGAAGTCGCAGAGACCGCAGTGCGCCACCGGGTACGGGTACGTGACCTGCGGCGCGTCTACCGACACCGCCAGACCGTCCCGCGCCGTGCGGAAATACGCGGTGAAGTCCGCCGGACGGAACGTCTCCTGCGCGCCCGTCCCCAGCACGACGTGCATCGCACCAGGCAGCCGCCCCTGGATCCGCTCGAGCTCGCACGAGTAGAACGTCAGCTGCAGCACTGCCGAAGGCTTCGCGTGCCGCGCGAGCTTCGTGTCCCACGCCTCGTACGAGAACGATCCGAGCCCGGAAGGCTCGTCCACGCGAACAAGGAAATCCGCGATCCCGCGCCAGCGGCCCGAAGCGAGCACTGCCTGATACACGACCTCCGGCCCTGCGCGCAACGCCTCCTCAGTACGTGCTGCGGCGGCGGCGAAGCCATCGTCGCCGATCCCAATCTCGACGACCTCCTTCCCCTGCGCGCGCAGCGTCGTCAGAAACGCCGCCTCGTGCTCCTCCCCTTTGCGCCGGATCAGCTCCGCCTGCAGATTTTCTCGCTCCGGCCGCTCGATCTGGCCTCGAAGTGCGGACAGCTCGAGCGACGTCAGATGCGCGCATGCCAGATGCGCCGACAGGTCCGACGGTGACAACAACAGCGAGCCTGAGGGGTCGAGACGCACCGAGCGGAGTATCTGCCTCGCTGCGGCTACGTCTTACGAAGGCGCGCCGTAAGACGACCCTTCCGAGCCTCGGACTTCCGACCGGAACCGAGATCAGGAGGAAGGAATGAACCCGTTGCGCTGGAGGAAGATGACGTGGACGATCGTTGTCTTCAGCGGCTTGATGCTCGCCTGGATCATCGCTGGCACCTCAACCGAGGTCTGCAGCGACTACACACCGGGCACAGCTGACCGCGAGGCCTGCGAGCTGGGAGAGGACATCGGCACTGGAATCGGACTCGCCGCGATCTTATTCCTCTGGTTCCTCGGATTCGTGATCCTCTCGATCATCTGGTTCATGAGCCGCCCGCGGCACCGCCAGTGCCCGCGCTGCGGCGAGGACGTCAAGAGAGGCCGAACCGCCTGCGGGAAGTGCGGCTACGACTTCGCCGCCGCGCTGCCCCAGCCGACGGCGACCGAGGATCCGACCTGATCGGAGTCGGCTCCCTCCCGGCCGGCGCGCCGCAATGCCTCGCGACGGGCGTACGTACACTCCCGCGCCATGGTTGACCTCATCGAGAAGCAGCGCCTGCAGTTCCTTCCCGGCCTCGCGCCGAAGCTGGGCTTCTACGTTTACGCACTTCGCGACCCCCGGGACGGGACCGTCTTCTACGTCGGGAAGGGTCGCGGCAACCGCGCATATCAGCACGCGCGAGCGGCGGTCAAGAGTGGCGACAGCCGAAGCCTCAAGCTCCAGCTCATCAAGCAGATCCATACCGCCGGGCGGGAGGTGATCGTCGAAATCGTCCGCTACGGCATCACGGACGAGAAGACGGCGTTCCTCGTCGAGGCAGTGACGATCGACGCGCTGACGTTCGCTGGCAAAGCCGACCTCAGTCATCAGATTGCAGGCCACGGCGATCGTTGGTCATCGCTCGAAGAGCTTCGGCATCTCGCCGCGCCTCGCGTCGAGGTCCCCCCAGAACACCGCCCCTCGATCATCATCCGGCCGCGCAAGAAGTACTCGGCGGGCGGGAGAGGTTACACGATGACCACCGACGAGCTCTGGGAGATCACGCGCGGCGGGTGGACAATGAGGCGGCGCGACTTTGTCCTCGCATTCTGCGTACACGACGCGATCATCCGCGGGGTCTGGCGCGTCACCGGCTGGGACGAGGACGAGTCACACTGGGGGAAGGGACGCCGCGCGCTTCTCGGTGAGCCAGCAGAAGATCTCTGGCCGCGCTACCTCGGGGGGTACGTTGGCCATCTCCTCCCGGCCAAGGGCGGCCAGCTTCCCTACACGATCCTTCGACCCGCGGTCTGATCTGTTGAGCCCGGGTCAGTGACTCTCCACGAAGCGATCGCCGAGTTACTCCGCGTCCACACAATCGACCGTTGAGTGGTGACGAAGATCGGATTGGGGCGGTTAGAGACGCGCTAGCACGCTTCGTGAACGAGCACCGGGAGTTTGTGATCGTCCGAGCGGGCCCGTTCTTCGTTCAGTTCGCCGGGGAGTACTCCGAGATCGAGCCTGAGGCCCGGCCAATTGAGCGTTACATCGAGTACGGTCTCTACGGAGAGGCCGTAGCGGACAGGTTTCTGGAACCAGACTGGCATGTCGGGGAAGATGGCGCCTTGCGCCTCGAAAGCCTCGGATGGCTGCCTCCGACTGGCGAACGGCGCCCCAACTGGTACCGCGAATTCTCGCTACGGAGCGACATGGACCTCGATTCGGTCGCCCAATTGGTGGTCGAGACGTTTGTTGAAGGCTTCCGTATCGAAGAGTACTTCGCGTTCGATATGGGCCCCCGGATCCCCTAGCAACACAACTCGTCGTCTAGAACCCTTGCCGCCGGTCGAACCCAGCGTGCTTATTCAGGCGTTCGCGGTGCCGCTAGCCCGCGGAGATCGCCCACGAGCTGCTCGGCATCATCGAGCCAACCCATGATCTCGGGTGCCGTGGGCGCAAGCTCGTACGGATGGTGATGACACACTCGCGACAGCGTCGCCCAGAGGAACTCCGTTCGATGCGCGAGCAGATCGGGCACGTACTCCCGCAGGCACAGCAACCGCGCCCGCAGCGAAACACGCTCAGAACCAGGGGCGCGAACAGCTAGCACCTCAGAGACAGCTCCCTCGAGTGCTTGGCGCGCAAGCAGCGCGCTTGCCCGAGGCCACACACCCGTCATGCGCTCGTCGCGAAGTGCGAGCACCTGGCGGCTCAGCCGAAGAAGTTCCGCCGCCTGAAGCGACGGCGTCATGCAGCCGCGAGCTCGCGCGCGAGCACGGCAGAGTCGCGTACGAGGTCTTCTAGGTTGCCGTCGTAGCCTTCGTGGGCACCGCGGTTCGCTGCCCGGAACGCGCGTGCCTTCCCCGCGCCGTAGTCGCGCTCGATTCGCCCCGCGATCTCCCCGGCCTTCGCCGGGTCGTCGAGGAGCGCCATCGCCGCGAACTGACCGAGACGGGTTAGCGACGCCAACGTGCCCTCCACCTCGGCATTTGCGTCGCCCCGGCTGAGCCTTCGCCGGCGCACGGACTCGATGCACGCGGCTTCGAGAGCAAGGCGGCAGAATCCCGGTACTACCTGTCGCGCGATGCCGTCCGGCATATCGTCGGTGTTGAGAATCGCTCGCGCGTCGGCGATGTGCCGCTCGATCGGGGTCAGCGCTGGCCGAAGCTGCACGATCGAGCCCTCGCGCCTCGACACCTCGAGGATTCTCGCCTCGATCCCGAGCCGGCGAACCGCCTCCGGAAGACGATCGTCGTGCGTGAAGACGATCACCTGGCGCGTCGCCGACGCATTCTCGAGGACACGTGCGAGACCGTCGACCTTCGACGGATCCATCGACTGCACTGGGTCGTCGACGACGACAAACCGGAACGGACTCTCGTCGAGAGTCGCGCGAGGGAAGAACAGGCTGAGCGCAAGCGCATGGAGCTCGCCCTGACTCATGACGCCGAGCGCAGCGCCCGCGACGCCGTCGACCGTCACGTCCAGCGTCACCTTCCGCGCGGGTCCTGTGCCCTTCAACTCGATCCGACCGAGCTGCACGTTGCTTCGCTGCCGTAGAAGACTCCAAATCTGCATCGCCTCGTCCGCGATCGGCGCGAAGCGATCGTTTCGGATCTCGCCAGCCGCCTTCTTCAGCCAGCTCTCCGCCTTCTTGAGATCGTCGAGCCGCGCTGCTGAGGCCAATGCCGGGCGGGCAGAGGCGACCCAGGCGGCAACGGTCGATGCGATCGGCCGCCACACGTCCTCACGCCTGTCGGCCTCCTGCCGCGCCACGCGCCGCAGGTCTGTCATCGCCTCGAGGAGTGGACCGATGGCCGACCCGATTCCATCGGCGAGCCGCACGGGATCGGCCTCGTCGAGCAGCTCGACCCAGGGCCGCCACGCTCCGACGACAGGTGCGGTGTCAAGCAGGGATCCAGCGTCGCGAATCGCTTGGGGAACCGGCCCGATGAGATCGTGGGCGGACCGCACCGCCGTGGCGAGTCGCCGACGCTCCCGTTGCGCGAGGTTGGCGAGCTGTCTCTGTTCGTCAGCCTGTGCCCTCGCACGAGCCGCCCAGTCGCCGCCAAGCGCACCCGGCGTCGAACACACAGGGCAGTCCGTCGTCGGGTAGCCCTCGATGTAGGCGAGCGCCTGCTCGAGGAGATCGGCCGACTGCAGCATTGCGTCGGCTTCGGTGCCCTTGAGCTCACGGACCGCCTGCTGTGCGTCTCTGAGCTCGGTGGCGGCACCCGATACCGCCTCGCCGTCCGGAAGCTCGAGTCCAACGAGGCGATGCAGAAGCCCGAGTTCCCCCTGAGACGTCGTCGGCGCTCCCGCGGTCACGACGCGCTCGACGTCGTCAAGCGCAGGCGTCCCCCGCAACCCGGCAACGCAACTTCGAGCGCGATCGTCATCGAGCCCTTCTAGGTTCGACACGATCCGATCCCGAATCGACAGCACTTCCTTCACGGCCTTCTCCCGCATGAGTCGGGCGTCCCGCAGCGTCTTCTCCGCGGCCGTGAGCTCATCGAGGCCAAGAACCGTCGCGACTGCGTCGTGCAGCCTTGTCGGCCCCTCGTCGAGCATCGAACCAAGCTCGCTGTAGGAGAGAAACGGTCGGTACATCGGAAGTGCTTCGTCCCACCCGAGGAACGACAGACCGTCCTTGGGAAGACCATGCGGCTGCACCTCGACTCGACTCGAATCGAGAGAAGCGTCTTTGAGCCATGATCTGCGGACGATCGTCTCGCCAGAGACGCCCTCTACGGCGAGAGTGGCCATGATCTTGGTCACGGGATGGTGGAGGTTCCTCCATCCCTCACGCCAAACCGCCGACCGCTTCGCCCACCGCGGATTGTCACCCGTGAAAAGCACCTCGAGCGCCTCCGCGAAGCTCGACTTGCCCGAACCGTTCCGCCCGATCACCAACGTCAGTCCAGGGCCGGGAACGAGCTCCAGCCTCGCCCGTTCGCCGATGCCGCGGAAGCCCTCTATCTCGACGGCCGTGATATAGGCGCCGACGGGCCGCGAAGCAGGCGCACTAGCCACAGGTTCCTCGATCGACCCGAGCGCGAGCAGACTGTCGATCGCGTTCTCGCCCGCGAATGCCGCACGCACGAGCGCCGCCGTCGTGGACGGAAGCTCCGCACGCTCGAGTCGCGCCTCCACGGCCGCCATCAACCCGTCCTCCATCACCCACCTCCCCCTTGCCTGTCCCGCCACTCCCCCATCAGCGCCTGGAGACGCTCGAATCCCGCGTGTCGCGTCAGAATCGCCCGGTCAGCGTCGGCCGTATCGGGCAGCAACTCCCGGAGCTCCACCTCGAGCAACCCACGGAACGTCTCGGCGTACTGCCATCCACTCGTCGAGTCGTCGCGAAGGTCGTACCAGGCCGAGATCGCGGGTAACGTGCCGTCGTCCGACGCACGCGCCCGCGCGCACTCCGAACGGATCATCTCGTGGACGAGAGTGACGAATCGGCGGCGGATCTCCTGCTCACGATTAGCCGCTCGGCTCGCCAGTACGGAGCGCTCGCGATCGAGTCGCCGCTCAGCCTCTTCCTGCGCGGCAGAAGCGGCGAGGGCTTCGGCTTCGCCGAGCGCCGAGGGCGCTCCGAGGTCGCGTACCTCGACGACGCGTCGAATGGGTTCCGGCGGCGTTCGGTCGGCGTGGTAGGCAGCGGCGACCCCGCCCTCAACCTCCGCGACGACGAGCGCGTCCGGCGACCCGTCGCGCTCGCTCTGCCCAATGCGGCGAAGCTCATCGTCCAGCCCTGGATGACCGTACGTCGCGAGCGAGGTCCACGCCGTCGGATCACGCGAGACGCGCTCCCGGTCGAATGTCGCCGGGCGACCGGATTGACCGACCTCGATGCCGAGCTGGTCGCGCCCGATGTCACGTAGATCGCCGAGCGTAACCGGCGCCGGCAGATACTCGGGGATTGGCATCGGGTCCTCTAACTCGACGTCGATGCCACCCGCCCGGAGCTCGCCGATCCGCCCTTCCAAGCGCGCCAGCTCTTCGCGCTCGACCTGCTCGCGCTCGGAGCGCGGCGCGAGGAAGATTGTCCGGAATGCTTGTTCGGTCGCGCCGAGGATCGGTTGCAGGTTCCCGAGCAACTCGACGAAGCTGTCGATGCGGCCGGCGAGCACTTGGTAGACGCGCTGCTCGACGGTGCCAGGGATGAAGTAGTTCCGCACCGTCACGATCTCCCTCGCCTGCCCGATGCGGTCGATGCGTCCGATGCGCTGCTCTGCGCGCATCGGATTCCAGGGCATGTCGAAGTTGACGAGCATCGAGCAGGCCTGGAGGTTGAGCCCCTCGCTCGCTGCGTCGTTGGCAAGGAGCACGCGGACGCGCTGCGACCGGATCGCGTCGACGAGGTCGCGCTTCGAGATCCCGACCCATCGGTCGTCCACCCACACCCGACCGCCGTCGCCGGTGAACGTCGCGAGCTCGGGCCCGTACACGGGCCGCAGCCGGTCGCGAATCGCTTCGAGCGTGTCAGTGAACTGCGTGAAGACGATCAGCGACTGGCCGGTCTCGCGTGCCTCGTCGATGTGATCCTCTAGGGCTTCCAGCTTCGAGTCGGTCGAGAGCGCGTCGATGCGACGGATGTAGCCGCGGATCTCGTCGAGGTCCTCCTCGCTGAGCGGAACGGCGACGGTGTCGTCGACGGTATGACCGTCGCCGGTGTCGAGATCCTCCTCGGCGACTTCCTCCTCGAGGTCGCCTTCGTCGAGGACGAGCAGCTCGCGATCCAGGCGACGCTGGAGCGTGCGCCGTATCGCCTGCCACGACGAGGTGAGGCGGCGGCGGTAGACGGTGATGACGAGGCCGGCGCCACGCCTCCGTCCGTGCGCGGCGAGCAGGCGGTCGACGAGCTTGTCGAGATCCTCGTAAAGCGCTTGCTCGGCGGGCGTGAACGTGATCAACGCGGGCTCAACGTCGCGCTCCGCCATCGGCTGGTCGAGCAGACCCTCCCGTCGGTACCGCTTCAGAGTCTCGCGGCTGTGCCGTGTCACGAACTGCCCGACCGGACCGCGCTGGCGCAACCAGGCAATGAGCTCGCGCCGACCTGCCGCGCCGAGCCCTTCCACGATCTGCTCTGGATCCTCGCTTCCAGTTCCAAACCGCTCGACCCGCGCACGGACTACCGGTCCGAGCTTGACGCCGATCCGGTCGAGTACTGCTTTCTCCCCCGACCCCTCAGGCGGACTAGGGGTCCGTCGAAGCGCGACGTCGATCCAGCCCCAGTCGCACTCGGCGCCCTCCTCGGCCTTCCGGAGCTGCGCGTAGTAGTCGAGAAACACGCTTTCTTCGCCCAGACGACCCGCGAGCCCGACGTGACGGAGGAGATCTCGCAGCTCGATGGGATCCACCTGCATCGGCGTCGCTGTCAGAAGCCACACGGCTTTGGCTGCGGCCGAGTCCGTAATCCGATCGAGCAGCTCAAGCAGCCGACCGGGCCGGTAACGATCCTCCTCGCGCCGCCGCCGCGCGTGGTGCGCCTCGTCGACAATGAGCAGGTCGAAGGGAGCGGCGTCCAACACACGACCCTGGTACTCCCCCCGTCGAGCCAGATGGCTCGATGCAATCACGATCGGCGCAACGGCAAAGGGGTTCCCGCCCGACTCGAGCGATCGCACATCGTCCGGATGCGCGCCGTGCACCTTCCCGCCCTCGATCCGAGGCACCCACAGACCGAACTTCTCGAACAGCTCGTCCTGCCACTGCCGGCACACGTTCGCCG
The DNA here is from genome assembly GCA_041751315.1 of Gaiellaceae bacterium. Lineage (GTDB taxonomy): Bacteria > Actinomycetota > Thermoleophilia > Gaiellales > Gaiellaceae > GMQP-bins7. Next base: position 9,220 of record JBGSXQ010000471.1, read on the forward strand.
GCGCGAGGATCAACGCTCGCTCCACCTGCCCCGAGAGAACGAGCCGCCGCAACGCAAGACCGGCGGAGATCGTCTTCCCGAGCCCAACCTCGTCGGCGACGAGCCAGGACCGTGGATACTCGTCGGCCAGGCGAGCGACGACCTGCCGCTGGTGCGGCTGCAAACTGACGGCGCTCGTCGCCTCCGCGAGCGCCTC
>JBGSXQ010000472.1:0-3816 GCA_041751315.1 Gaiellaceae bacterium
CAAGAAGAAGCCGTCCGCGGGCATGAAAGGCGCGCGCGCAGGCGGCAAGAGCATCAACATCGTCGGCTACGGCTGCGGCGACGATACGGGTCCGACCGCCATCAAGGAGACACGGCGGCTCATGGAGCAGCTTCAGGCCGACGTCATGGTCGGGCCGCTCTCGGGTGACGAGGCGGTCGCCGTCGCGCAGTACGCGAGGACGAAGCCGGCGAAGACGTTCATCATCGGCACCGCCGGCTCGCAAGACCCGACGCTGCAGATCGCACCGAAGAACGTGTTCCGCTACCACGGTGACGGTGCGCAGTGGAACGCGGGACTGGGCGAGATCCTCTACAAGCGCAACGGTTGGCGCACGGCCGCGATCATCATGGACGACTACAGCTTCGGCTGGACGTCCGGCGCGGGCCTCATCGCCGACTTCTGTGCGATCGGCGGCAGGATCACGAAGCGTGTGTTCCCGCCGCTCAACACGACGGACTACGCACCGTTCGTGCGGCAGCTGCCGCGTCCGGGATCGGTCGATGGCTACATCTGGGTCGTCGGCGGCACGGGCACCGCAGCGAGCCTGAAGGCGTTCGAGCAGGCCTACGGCGCGATCGATCCCAAGGATCACGCCGGCAACCTGTTCTTCGCGTTCCTCGGTGCGGACAAGGTCGTCGCGCCGAAGATGGTCGGTGCGTACGTCGGAGGCTTCGGTACCGCTCCGGGCCTCAAGACGAAGCAGGCGAAGGCGTACGAGCGCGTGCTCCAGCGGAACTATCCGGGTCTGCCGGCCGCTGACGGTTTCGTCTACAACTACTACAACGCCGCCTGGGCGCTCGTCCTGGGCTTGAACAAGTCCAAGGGGCAGGTCGGTGCCGCGCTCCAGCGCGCGCTGCCGCGATCGCTGAAGTCGGGCTACGAGGTCTCCGACCGAGGCAACGTGCGCCTGGACAGCCGCCGTCAGGCGATCCAGGATCAGTACCCGCTCCAGATAGTACGGACGGGCAACACCATCGGGACGGCCGTCGTCGGGTATGTGCCCAACGTCGACCAGTCGTTCGGCGGCCTCTTCAGGCCGTCGAGCCCGGCCCCCGGTCGGACGCAGCCGAAGTGCGTGAAGAAGAAGCTGCCGTGGCAGGGCAAGATCAAGGTCGTCCGCAACGGCGTCATCACGAACGCGGTCATCAGGTAGGAGCTTGACCGAGGCAGCACCTTCCCTCGAACACGCCGAGCCGGCCCTCCGCTTGCGGGGGGTCGGCCGGCACTTCGGGGGTCTCGTTGCCGTTCGTGAGGTCGATCTCGACGTTCCCGACGGCCAGCGTCGCGCCATCCTCGGGCCGAACGGGGCAGGGAAGACCACGCTCTTCAACGTCATCGCGGGCGACCTCCCGCCGTCGACTGGGACCGTCGAGCTGTTCGGCGCCGACGTCACCGGGGCGCCGGCCAGGCACTGCGCACGCTCTGGCCTGGCCAGGACGTATCAGCAGTCCCGCATGCTTCTCGGGGTCACCGTCGAGGAGTCGATCTACCTGGCGATCCTGGGCACCGCCGGTGGGCGCCTCCGGCCCATCCGTCTCCCGCGCGATGGCGAGATGCGGGAGAAGGCACGCGCGGCCGCGGGTCGCGTGGCCATCGACCACAAGCTCGGAGAGGTCGTCGGCAACCTCTCGCACGGCGAGCACCGCCAGGTGGCGATAGCGATGGCGCTCGCGTCCGATCCGAAGCTGCTGATGCTCGACGAGCCTGCATCCGGGCTCTCGCGGGGCGAGCGCCAGCTGCTCACGGAGCTGCTGCTCGACCTCGGCCGTGAGATGACCCTCATCCTCATCGAGCACGACATGGACGTCGCGCTCCGCGTCGCCGAGTTCGTCACGATGATGCACGACGGTCGCGTGATCGTCGAAGGCACCCCCGACGAGATCCGCGCGAACACCCTCGTGCACGACCTGTACCTCGGCCGCGCGCACTACGACGAGTAGATGGCGCTGCTTGAAGTCTCGGGGCTGAACGCCTTCTACGGCAGCGCGCAGGCGCTGCACGGGGTCACGTTCTCTATGGAGCGCGAGTCGATCGCGATCGTCGGGCGCAACGGCATGGGAAAGTCCACATTGTGCGCGTCCATCATGGGGTTCGCCCCACCCCGGACGTCCGGCTCGATCGTGTTCGACGGAACGGAGCTGCAGGGCCGGCCAGCACACAAGATCGCACGGGCGGGGCTCGGCTACGTGCCCCAAGGCCGTCGGCTGTTTCCGTCTCTGACCGTCAACGAGCACCTCAGGATCGCAGCGAGGGGAAAGGGTGACGGCTGGACGATCGACGCGATCTACGACCTCTTCCCACGCCTGGCCGAACGTCGCCGGAACGGTGGCGCGGAGCTGTCGGGCGGTGAGCAGCAGATGCTCGCGATCGGGCGGGCGCTCCTCGGCGATCCGAAGCTCCTGATCATGGACGAGCCGTCCGAGGGCCTCGCTCCGACGATCGTCCAGATGCTCATCGAGACCTTCAAGTCCCTCGAAGAACAAGGTCTCGCTCTTCTCCTCATTGAGCAGAAGCTCGATGTGGCGACGTCGCTCGCCGAGCGTCAGCTCGTCATGGTCGGTGGTGAGATCGCATTGGAGACGACGGCCGCCGAGCTCGCGCGCGACAGCGACATGCAGCGCCGCTTCCTCGGGGTCGAGCCAGTCGCGGGCTGAGTACCATCACCGTCCGCATGCGACTTCGGCGCTATCTCGTCGTGCTCTGCGTCGCCGTCGCAGCACTCGTCACCGGATGTGGGGGTGACGAGGAGGCGCGTCCCGACCTGGCTTTCGTCTCGACCAGGGACGGCGACTATGCCATCTTCGAGATGAACGCCGACGGTGGCAGGCAACGGCGCCTCACTTCGAGAGACGACACCGGCGCCTCGTCGCCGGCGCGGCTCTTCTTCCAGTTCGAGCCCGCCTGGTCGCCCGATGGCTCGTCGATCGCGTTCGCCAGCCGGCGTTCGGGAACGCTCGACGTCTACGTCATGGATGCAGACGGGACGGGCACGACTCGGTTGACCTCCGGCAAAGGGAATGACTCCCACCCGTCCTGGTCTGCTGACGGCGAGCAGATCGCGTTCGAGCGCGACAACGACATCTACGTAATGAACGCGGACGGCTCGAGCCCGCGCAGGATCTCCGATCCGACGACCGAAGAGCGCGAGCCGGCGTGGTCGCCTGACGGGGCGTGGATCGCGTACATCCGGCGAACGCCCGGCACCGCGACGCGCGAGCTCTGGATCATGCGCCCGACCGGTGCGGAACGGCGCGCTTTGACGCGCCGAAATGCGACCGTTGCCACGCCGGGTTGGTCGCCCGACAGCTCACGCATCGCCTTCGCGTTGAATTCGGACGGCGTGTACGAGCTCTTCACGATAGGTATCGACGGCACGGGGCTGCGCAACGTCGTCGATACCGCCTCCGACAACTTCGAGCCCGCGTGGTCGCCCGACGGGTCGAGAATCGCGTACTACGAAGACGGCGCGATCTTCACCGTCGAGCTCGGCGGTGGCGAGATCGAAAGGCTTACCGACAACGAGAACAACGACTCCTCGCCTGCATGGAATCCCGCTCCACCGCCTGTGGATGAAGAGTGACGATTTCTTTGCACGTCCAGTGCCAGGCACTGGAGATTGACAAGAGCGTGCCGAGCCGTCCCCAGGGCAGTCGGGCCTAGTGCAGCGTTCCTGAAGTGGGTTGTTGTTCGATAGCTCTGGCGAGGATCTGTTCGGGGGTCTTGGTCCAGACGAACGGTTGCGCGCGCTGGTTGTAGCCGTCGATGAAGTGCTCGATCGCGGCGATCAGCTCGGGG
>JBGSXQ010000473.1:0-3750 GCA_041751315.1 Gaiellaceae bacterium
TCCCGCTCGCGCGAGGTGCGTCGCAGTCGCCGACCCCGCCGGCCCGGCACCGACGACGAGGACGTCGAATCGCTCCACCCCGCGATGGTAAGTGGCCGCTCGGGCCCCGGCTACAATCACCCGCCGCGCAGGGATTCCCGAGTGGCCAAAGGGGGCGGGCTGTAAACCCGCTGGCTCAGCCTTCGGAGGTTCGAATCCTCCTCCCTGCATTCGTCCGCAGATCGGAATCTGCGAGTGCAGATTCCGATCGCGAGGATCCCTGAAGGCGTCGGCTTCGCCGCCGTTGCCGCTGCGACACGTCAGTGGCGGGAGCAACGAGTGGTGCGCCGCTTCAGCGGTGCACCAGCCATTCCGAGGCAGGTGGGCAGGGTGCTGAAGCACCCCGCCCACCGCACGGACCTCTCGGGTCAGGCTCGCGCAGGCGAGACGCCGAGCGCCGTCGACAGAAGAAGCTCACCGATGTTCGTCTCGGTGACCGTGATGTCGTCGGCCATGTTCTCTGCAACCCAGCCCGCGGCAGCCGAGTTCGCAGCCTCGGCCTCCTCGGCGCTGTCCCACACGCTGAAGGAGAAGACCTCGTCGCCGCTCACTGCGACGGAGTAGGACTTGAAGCCGGGCTTGCTCTCGAAGGTCGGGAGCAGGCCCTCCTCCACGCGCTGAATGAGCTCGTGAGGATCGGCCGTGGTCGTATACCGCGCCATTCGTACATGCATTGCGATTCCCTTCCGCGCGGCCTCGAACCGGGGCAGACCCCCGAGACGTCGGGCCGACGCTACGGCTGATCATGTCAGGTCCGCGAGGCCGTCGGAGCCGCGTACCCGATCGACGCGAGACATCTACACTCGCGGAACGCCCTCTTAGCTCAGTCGGTAGAGCACCTCCATGGTAAGGAGGGGGTCGACGGTTCGAGTCCGTCAGAGGGCTTCCAAGAAAGCGCTGCAAAACGCGGATTTGTGTCTTCTCTGTAGGCGCATGTCTCTCCGTGACGGACACACAACGGACACGGACGTGTCGCCGCTGACCGTCGAAAACGGCTTTCTTTGAAGAGCCGCCCCAGCGGGTCGCCACCACGCGCGATCGGGCGATCCTCGCCTCTCCCGGACCGTGCACGCGACGGCCACTGCGCCTCTTTAATCGTCGCGCGCCTTCGGTGGCGGGTACAACCTCGCCGCGGCGGCGATTTCGTCGAGTTCCGGTACCTCCCAGCCGTGGTATTCGCAGCAGAGGACGCGCGCCCCGTCGATCCAGCAGACGAGCGCGTTCATTGCGCACGTCGCGACGAAGTCGAGGTCGGTCGTAAGGACCGGTGCCTTGGTCCCTTCGTCAGTGTGGAGCTCCTCCGGTAGCGACTGTGGATGCGTGTAGAGAGACAGCGCTGCATAGAACCCGACCGCGGGGACGGCGGCCCTGAGCCTCCGCCACTCCTCGACGGCGGGGTCGTCGATCCTGAGGTACCGGTGCCCGCCGACCTCCCAGTCATACGGAGCGTTCCCCGCCCAGCTCGCGGCGAACGAGGCCTCCGCCGCCTTCTTGATTGCGCGCCACCTGGAATCGGCCTGCCGGAACGCTGCCGTCTGCTTGTCGCCCTCGACGAGCTCCTTAACAGCGAGCCTCGAGAAGTACGCGGACACGACGTCATCGAGGACTGCCCTCGCGATGCGTTCCTCCGCCGTCACGCCCGGGTCGAGCGCAAGCACCGCGCGGACGACGTGCTCAAACGTAACTCTGCAGAGGGCCGCCGGTGAGAAGAGGAGCTCGGTAGCCCGGAAGAGCGCCGCCACCCCGGCCAGGTGGTCTGATCCGACGCGGAGATACATCGAGGCGTTCTCGCGCGGGCGGCCCCTCAGCTCCATCGTCGTCCCTAGGTCCGACTCGGCGAGCGAGCCCTCCGCAGGTATCCAGCGGAAACGATCTTCGACCTCGCCGAGGAGCCGGCGTGGCTGACCGAGCAGCTCGGCCATCTCCTCGAGGGCCGGCTTCCAGGAGGGCGGGACTGTGAGGGAGTACGGCATGCGCCGAGGATAGGCCGCGCCCGGACTACCGGGTCGACGCCCGTGCCTGAGATGTAACCCTTTCTCGTGCCTCGCGGATGACGTCCTCGGCAGGGCGCCGCTCGGATCCGGCGAGCTCATCGATCACGTGCGCATAAGTGGCGAGCGTCATGGCCGGAGAGTGGCCGGCGTGCTGCGCGATCTCAACGATGCTTTGCCCCTCAGCGATCAGCAGCGAGCAGAAGGCATGCCGAAGGTCGTAAGGGCGTGACCCGTCGAGCTGAGCGGCGGTAGCCGCGGGCGCGTACACGCGTTTCCGCCAGTTTCGCCATGCGTGGTCGAACCACGGCTGGCCTTCAGCACCCGGGAAGACCAGCGTCCGTTCATCCGGGCGGCCGGACGCGAGGCGCCATTCGGCGAGGTCGGACGCAAGAGGGGCGAGCAACCGCACACTCCGGGTCTGGCGCGTTTTCGTCTCCTTGACTGCCCCCAGCGCTACCGCCCCCTCGACGAGGATCGTCCGCTCACCGATGTGACGCCACTCGAGCGCGAGCGCTTCGCCGGGCCGAAGCCCGGCGTACGCGAGGACACAGACCAGAACTGCGTCGCGGAGGCGTCCGTTCGCCCGCAATCTTGCCCGCATCTGCTCGACTGCGAACGGAGCTGGCGGCTCGATGCGGCGAATTCGCCTCTGAGGCGGCTTGCGTACAGCACGGACCGGGTTGGTACTGAGGCGCTGCCACTCGACGGCCCGCTGTAGCACTCCCTGAACGATCGACATCAGCTTCCGGATGGTGGGATCACCGACGCCCGCAATGCCGAGGTCAGCCCGGAACCGGGCGATGACCTCCGGTGTCAGGTTGCGTAGCGGATAGCCGCCGAGCCGGGGAAGGACGTAACGATCCCACAGGTCGGCATAGACCTTGAGCGTCTTCGGGGCGAGGTTCGGAACGGCATAGAGACGCCACCACTCCTCGGCGAAGCTCGCCAGCGTCTCCTTGCCGGCGTCCATGGCGGCGATCTCGCCGGTGCGCCTTCGTCGACGGATCTCGGCATCGAACGCGTCGGCGTCTCGCTTCGTGCCAAGAACCTTCGAGCGCTCGCGGCCGATCTCGTCACGCCATCGGACTCGCCAGACGGCGCCGCGTTGACGTTTGATCTTCTCGACACTCACCAGGGTCCCCTCAGTCGAGGAGAGTACGAAGGCCGTTCGCGGCTGGCAAACGGGCCGGGGCGTGAGCCGGCTTCGTACGCACCAGGGGCTCGACGCGGTTCGCGGTGAGCCAGGCCTCGAAGTCACCAAGCAATATCCGCAGCCGTGAGCAGAGTCGTACCGCCGGCAGCTCGCCTCGCTCGATTGCCCTGTAGACCGCCCTACGGCTGAGTCCACACCGCCGCGCCACCTGCTCAGGAGTGAGCAGAGCATCTGTATCGGTAGGCGATCGGCCTGCGCGCGCGGAATCACGGGGTTTGCTCGACATCGCTCCCCTCGATCCAGTCGATGAGGTCGTCGCGCAAGACGCGCTCGTCAACCGTGAGGCCGTGGACAACTTCCAGAGCGTCGAAGTTGTCAATGATCGTTTCGATCTCGCTGACCGACAGCCACAGCAGCGTAAAGGATTCGTGCTCGTGCTTCTCGAGACGCTCTCGCCGGTCGAGTAGCCATTCGCCAGCTTGCGCCGCACAGGTGAGGATGTCCTGGTCGTTCACAGGTCGACGGCGTGATCGAGTTCTGGTTCCTGACGGATCGACACGTCCC
>JBGSXQ010000474.1:0-2175 GCA_041751315.1 Gaiellaceae bacterium
GTGTGCGCGAGCTCGGGGAGCACTGCGGCGCGACGGAGGGCCTCCGTGCCGAGCGTGTCGGCGTCCGCGTCCGTCAGCGGCGCTTCGAATGCGGCTGAGAGCACGTGGCCGTCGAGGATCCGCGGGTTGGCGTGATCCAGGATGGCAGCCTCGACCTTGCGCGAGAGCAGTGCATCCGGCTCTCGTGCGAAGAATTGATCGAGCGCGTCGTCCGAGCAGACGAGCACGGCGAGCCCGCGTTCGCGGCGCCCTGCGCGCCCCCACTGCTGACGCAGCGAGGCGACCGTGCCGGGGAATCCGACCGAGATGGCACAGTCGAGAAGGCCGATGTCGACGCCCAGCTCGAGGGCGTCCGTCGCTGTGACACCGAGAAGCTCTCCGTCCACGAGCCGACGCTCGATGTCGCGCCGCTGCTCGGCGGTGTAGCCGGCTCGATAGGGGGCGAGACGGCGGGAGGTGGCCGAATCGACGCGCTCGGCCGCGAAGCGGTGGATGAGCTCGGCCGCCTTGCGGCTCTTCGCGAAGCAGATCGTGCGAAGGCCCCGCGAGGTGAGCTGTGCCAGGAGTCGCGAGGCGTCGCCGAGCGGGCTCGCGCGCAGCCCGAGCTCCTCGTCGAGCAGGGGCGGGTTCCAGATGACGACCTCGCGCTCGGCTCGCGCAGACGTGTCGCGGTCGACGACGGTGGCGCCCTCTCCTGTCAGCTCGAGCACGAGCTCCGCAGGATTCGCGATCGTCGCCGTGGCGAGGAGGAGCTGCGGTTCGGCGTCGTAGATCCGGGCGATCCGTCGGAGCCGCCGCAGGACGTTCGCGACGTGTGAGCCGAACACTCCGCGATAGACGTGCGCCTCGTCGACGACGACGTAGCGAAGATTCGCGAGGACGTCTCCCCAGCGGTCGTGGTGTGGAAGCACGCCGATGTGGAGCATGTCCGGGTTCGTGAGGACGACGTTCGACCAGCGCCGGATCTGCCAGCGGCGCTCGCTCGGCGTGTCGCCGTCGTAGATCGCAGGCCGCAGTCCCTTGAGGCGGAGCTCCGCGAGCGAGCGGGCCTGGTCCTGTGCGAGCGCCTTCGTCGGGTAGAGGTAGAGCGCGCGCGTCTTGGGCTCCCGCGCGATGGCGTCGAGGACGGGGAGGTTGAAGGCGAGCGACTTTCCCGACGCCGTGCCGGTCGTGACGACGACGTTCTCTCCCCGCTTCGCGGCTTCCCAGGCCTCGGCCTGGTGGCGGTAGAGCGCGGTGACCCCGCTTGCGACGAGGGAAGAGGCGACGCGCGGGTCGAGATCGTCGGGAAGAGCCTCGAGCTTCGCTTCGCGCGGCGGTTCGACCCCCGAGTAGACGACCTCCTCGCCGTCGAGGACGTCCGCCCAGCTCGCCGCGACGGTCGTCACAGGTGTGGTGCGAACTGGCGCTCGAAGCGCGCGCGGGGCTGGGCGCCGTAGACCATCGCCTTCGGCTCGCCGCTCGTGAAGAGGATCACCGTGGGCAGGGACAGCACGCCGTAGCGGGAGGCGAGCCCGGCCTCCTCGTCGACGTTCACGCGGACGAGTCGGACGCGGCCGTCCCACTCCGCCGCTAGCGCGTCGAGGTGCGGCTCGATCGCTTCGCACGGCTTGCACCAGGGCGCCCAGAAGTCGACGATCACGGCGACGGGCGACGCGAGAACGTCGTCTGCGAAGGTCGCGCTCGTCACCTCGCTCATGCGATCAGCGTAGTTCGCCGGGGTGTGCAGGGCGCTCGACCGCTCGAGGCTGTGGACGAGAGGTCGCGGAATCGTCGCCGTTTCGGCCAGGCACCGCGAGCGTCAGAGCCGACCGGTCAGGGCGCGAAGGCGGAGGAGCGGCACCTTCAGCATCGCTTCCGTGACGATCGAGCCGGTCATCTTCGAAGCGCCGGCCCGGCGCTCGAGGAACGTGATGGGGATCTCCTGCACGCGCAGACCGGCTCGGCTCACGCGGTAGGTCGTCTCGATCTGGAACGCGTAGCCGTGCGCGGAGAGTGCGTCGAGGTCGATGGTCTCCAGCGTCTCGCGGCGGAAGCACTTGAAGCCGCCGGTGAGGTCGCGAACGCGCAATCCGAGGAAGACCTGCGCGTACAGGCAGCCGCCACGCGAGATGGCGCGCCGCACGAGGCCCCAGTTCGCGGTTCCGCCGCCGGGCGCGTAGCGCGAGCCCAGCA
>JBGSXQ010000475.1:0-1835 GCA_041751315.1 Gaiellaceae bacterium
GTGCGCTCAGCCGTCGAGTGGTCGACGCCCCACCATGTGACCTGGCGCCGCTCCACACGGCCGCCGAGCTGTCCCGCATCCTCGCGCTCCTTGCCGGTTGCCAGGCGGGCGCCGTCGGGAAGGGCGAGCTCGACCTCGATGGGCCGCACGGCCTTCCGCTCGAGTGCCTTCTCGGTCACGTTCGTCGGGAGCCAGCCGGTGTTCTCGAGCACGAGCCGGAGACGGAAGGCGCCCTCGGTGACGGGCTCGGCCTCGAACGATCGGATCTCGAGTCGCGGTGAGATCAGCGCAAGGAACGTCGCGAAGTCGGCGTGCGGGCGCACCTCTGCCTCGAGCTGGGACAGGGGTGGGTTGAACCAGAAGCGCACGAGATCCCAACCGCCGAGCTCGATCGGGCCGAGCTGCGGATGCTCGAACGGGTACCACTCGACATAGCCCTCGCCGAGCTCGTCGGCGACCCTCAAGACCGCGAGCTCGTCCTCGGCCGAATGCTCGCGCAGCCAGTCGATGAAGTGGTAGTCGGAGATCCCGGCGCGGCGCTGCGGGCTCCAGAACTCCGTGACCCACGCGTACGCGCCCAGGTGGTCGTAGATCCAGTCGACGTCGCCGCCCTTGATCACCATCTTCGGGTGGTACTTGAAGTCGTGGAAGATCGAGATGGACGGGTAGCCGGTGAGGCGTGTCGCCTCCTCACCCATGATCTTGAACGCGCGCAGGTCCGGCACCGGGAAGTCGTCGTCTGAGCGGCCCGACCACGGGCGGAGGTGGACGCCCGAGAACGTGTGGTAGCCGACGTACGACGTGATGTTCTTGCGCGCGACGATTGCCTCGACGAGCGCACGAACCTCGGGCTCCGACGTCGGGAAGGGCCCGGCGCCAGCCTGCTCGGCCTCCGGCGCCCAGTCCGCTGGCCAGTTGCGGTTGAGGTCGAGACCCTCGAGCGGAGGAGCGATCGGAATGTTCACGCCGTCCCAGTTCTCGATCGTCCCCTCGGGGAGCACGCGATAGAAGTCACCCTCGACGTCGTCGGGAGCGCGGGCGACGAGCGCGCGTGGGTCGTCGGGGTGCGGCTTCCACGAGCCGTTCGGGTCCTTCATGCGCATGAAGAGGACGCGCTCGTCGCCGTCGACGTCCTCGCGATGGAGGCCGTCCTGACGCTCCTCGCGAGGATAGGGCCTGACGCTCGAGCGGCGGAACCGGCCGTCGGCGAGACCGGCCTCGGCGCCGTCGGGATTGACGCGCGGGACGACGTAGAAGGTTCGCGTGTCGACGGCGTGGCGGACGCGCGCGTCGTCGGAGTGGAGGAGGTGGTCGAGGAGGTTGAGCGCTGCCGTCGTGCCCGTGAACTCCATCGCGTGGATCTGCGCGTGGACGAAGACAGCTGGCTTCTCGTCCGCCAAACCGGTCTCCGCGCTCGTGACGGCGCAGAGCCAGATATCACGCCCCTCGTACGACTTCCCGATCGACTCGAGCGAGAACACCGTCGGGAACGCTGCTGCCCACGCCTCGAGCGTCTCGGTCAGCTCGGCATAGGTGTAGAAGCGGTCGAACCGAACGCGCACGAGTGCGCACGCTAACCCACTTCGCTCCTTCTGTGCGCCGAGCAGGTGCGTCTTCGAAGGCGGCCCGGGGGTGTTGTCGCTCGGTACGCTCGCCCAGTGCGCGACCTCCTCGACTATCGCTCCGAGTTTCCGATTCTCGAGCATACGACGTATCTCGCGAGCCACACGCTCGGGCCGATGCCGCGCCAGGCGGCGGAGCGGCTCGCCGAGTTCGCGCGCATGTGGGCCGAGCGTGGGATCCGTGCGTGGGCGGAGGGCTGGTGGCGGACGCCG
>JBGSXQ010000476.1:0-6188 GCA_041751315.1 Gaiellaceae bacterium
GAGCTGCTCGAGCGCGAGGCCCGCCTGGTCGGCGAAGCGGCGCACCAGGGCCAGCGTCGCCGGCTCGGGCGGTGAGACGACCACCTGCCAGGAGATCGAGAGGACCATCTCGCTGGTGCCCGCGATGACGACCGGCGCACGCAGGGACGAGCGGATTCCGAGGCGGCTCACGAACGCTCGGCCCTCGCCCGTCGTCGTCTCGAGAACGTCGGGAACGAACGACGTCCCGAGCTCCTCCAGCGCCTGCCGGAGCATGGGGAAGTCCGTGAGCTTGAGCGTCGTATCCTCCGCAAGCCCGGGCACGGGCGGATCGACGCAGAGCAACTCCAGCGAGCTCTCCCCGACCCTCCAGAGAACACCGTAGTCGGCCCCGAACGTCACGCGCGCCTCACGACAGACGGCGGCCACGACACTCCCGGGGTCGTCGGCCAGGAAGCGTGGCGAGACCTGGAGGATGCGGTCGAGCGCCTGGCGCGACTCGCGTTCTCTCTCGTACAGCCCTGCCCGCTCCAGGGTCGTGCCGGCAAGATCAGCCACGACCTGCGCGAGCGCCTCGACCTCCATCGATCGGTCGTGCTCGTGGTCGAAGAGGATCCCGATCGCTCCGATGACGGCCCTGTCGGCCGAGCGGACGGGGATCGCCATGGCGCTTCGGACGTCGCTGGGAAGGATGCCCGCGCTGTCCGGAAACTCGCGGTCAAGCGCCAGGCGATCGTGCGCGAAGACGAGCTCGTCCTGGCGAGCGGCTCGACCGATGAGCGTCGTGGCCTGCACCTCCAGGCGCCCGTCGGGAACCTGAGCCCGGGTCGCCAGGCCGCTTGGATCGACGATGACGAGCTGATCTCCGTCGAGAAGACCGAGGGCGACTCCCTGCGCCCCCAGGATCCGCCCGAGGTGCGTGGCCAGCACGTCGGCCACATCCGTGGACGCAACGGCCGCAGACAGCGCGACGGACACCTGCTGGAGGGACCGCACCTCCTGCATCGCATCCTGCGCACTCTCCGTCTCCTTCATCGCCTGTCGCTCTCGACTTCGCAGCAGCAACACGACGAAGACGCTGATCGCTGCGACTCCGAGAGTGATCCACCAACGGGAGAAATCGTCGGCGTCTCGTAGCTGCAACGTTCTTCGCGGTTGAACGACGAGCCACAGGCCGAGGCCCCATCCAAGGGCGATTGCTACGACTGACGGCCCGAGCCCTCCGTACAACGCAGTGAGCACGACAGCGCCGAGGAGCGGAGCGTAGATACCTTCGTCCGCGACCTCGAGGAGCGCGACCGTCGCGAGCGTGCCGATGAGGGTCGCGACCAGCGCGAAGAGGTAGCGCGCCCGCGCCGACCTGCTCATCGGGTTGACGTCGGAGCGTGTGGGCGGTGCGGCTCTCTCACTGCGGGCTTGGGGAGCTGGCTAGATCCAGTCTCGCATGCGAGCGATCGCGAGCGTGACGACCGCGATGGCAAGCGGTAGCGATCATCGCCGTACGTGCAGGATCGTGGGCTTCTCAGTCGTCGACTCCGGGACAGCGACTCGGTCGAACGAGAGCGCGCGGATGCCACGAGGCCTCCTACGTGAGCAGGTACGCGGCAATCGCGAGTCCGAGCGCGAGCACTACGAGCGTGGCCATCGCGACGACGACGGACCCGATCGCCCAGACAGGCGTCGTTTCGCTCTGTCCCGCCGCAACCTCTTGCTCGACACTGCGCGTCTCCTCATCGGCGCCCATGAGGACGAGGTACCCGCTGACGGCCGGGGCTAACCCCAGAGTGCTCATCGGGTCAGCGGAGCGAAACGCAGGAGGATTGCGCGCCGAGCGCACGAGCACGCGGTGGTTCGCGGACGGAGGTCGTCCCTCCGTCCGCGTTTCCCTCTGGTTACGAGCGCGACCTGCTGCCGTTGCCGGACGAGCCGTTCGCGTCCTTCATAAGGCGCTTCGAGATCGTCTCGACCTTCTTCAGCGCTTCCTTCTCCTGCTTGAGGTTCTCCTGCAGGAGGGTGACTGCCTCGCGCTCCTTGAGCGCTCGAGCCTGGCCAACGAGACCCGTGTAGGCGGCAATCTCGTAGTGCTCGGTGCGCGACGCAGCGCCGGTGAGGAACGCGTCCAGCATCTCGGCGCTCGTATCGTTCTCCTTGACGAAGTCGTCGTGCTCCTTCTTGATGCCCTCGATGCCCGCGCACGGCTGCGCCTTGGGGCTCTTGCCGAGCTGCTTGAAGACCTTCTCGAGATTCTTGACCTGCTGCTGGGTCTCCTTGAGGTGCGAGGTGAACGCCTGGGAGAGCTCGCGGTCGCTCGCTTCGTTCGCCAGCTTCGGAAGAACGGTCGTGAGGGTCTTCTCCGCGTAGTAGATGTCCTGGAGCTCGTGCTCGAATAGCTGCTCCGGAGACTTGACTTGTGCCATGACTACTCCTTCTCTCTCGAATCGGTGACAGCTGTGGCTACCCGGTGGGGCAGCACGCAAACCTGTACGCAGTTCCGCGACGAATTGGCAGATACTCCCCATATCGCCGATCCGAACCTCACCGAGCCCGTCGAGAGCGAGCGCCTCGCACGGCGCTGGTTTGCAACAGTCGCGCGCGGCGCGTTCGACGAGCTCGCCGAGCTCGTACACGACGACGTGCAGCTAGCCTCGCGCGTACGCCCGGGGATGGTCATCGAGGGGCGCGACGACGTGACCCGCTTCCTCGTGGATACGGTCGCGGCAAGCCTCTACGAAGCGGCCCCCGAGGCGTACTTCGCGATCGATGCAACGCGTGTGACCGTCGAGGGCAGGATGCGCTGGAAGGACGACGAGCGCGTGATTCGCGACGATCCCATGGTCTGGGCCATGGAGTTCCGGGACGGTCTCGTCCTGCGCTTCCTGCACGCCCGCAGCGTTCTCGAAGCCGAGGCCTTGCTCGCCTCGGAGCGATGATCTAGGCAGCCGACCCGACTGGGGTCCCGAGGCGAAGCGTCGAGGTCGACGCTGCGATCACGCCGATCACGGCCGGCCATCGTCCCGCAAACAGCTGAAAGGGGAGGGGCCCGCAGTGCTCTCGACGAACCGCAGGCCCCTTCCCATCTCCTCGACTAGATGCGAGAAGAGTCCTCCCGGACGACGTCGCCCGACTGGATCTCGCCGCGCCAGGCGCCGGTCGGCACCTCGCGGTTCTCGACGAGGTCCTTGAAGCGCTCGAGGTCGCTTTCGACCTGCCCGCCGTCGAAGCCCAACATCGCGCCGGCCTTCTCCTTCATGCCCTCGGGCTCGTAGTCCATGGAGACGCTCACGCGCGTCCCCTCGTCGGTCGGGGTGAACTCGACCCGGCCGTGGTTGTGCATCCCGCCCGTGGAGCGCCATGCGATGACGCGATCGGGCTCCTGCTCCACGATCTCGGCCTCCCACTCCTTGCGCTCGCCGCCCACCTCTGCGACCCAGCGCATGTGGCTGTCGTCGATCTGGTTGACCGACACGACTCCCTCCATGAACTGCGGAAACTCCTCGAACTGTGTCCACTGGCCGTACGCCGCGGACACGGGAACCTGCACGTCGATCGACTTCTCGACGGTTGCCATCACTTTCCTCCGTTCGTTGCTTATGGAGGTTCATTGCCGGCTCGGTGAGGCCTCAAACATCGGAAGCGAGGTTTGAGACGGCGTTCACACGGGCACTTGACGTGGCAGGGACATGAGTCCCCGCGACCAGATTGGAGGAGGTGAGCTCATGTCTGTTCTGTGGATAATCCTGATCGTGCTTCTCGTTCTCGCCCTCTTCGGTGGGGTCGGCTTTTACCGGCGATAGGGCTGTGCGGCCGGGCTCGCCGACGCGAGCCCGGCGTTCACACCACCTAGGGAATGGGTAGGTCGTGAGAGCTGTTCATGACGCAGGACGACTGACGCGCTTCGCACGCCGGCGCATCGGCGAGGCGATCGCCGGCTATGAGCTCAGGCGGGCATTGGATCGAACGAGGATCACGCTCCAGCAGACGCTCGAGTTGACGAACACCGGGAGCTGGGAGTGGGACATTCCGACCAACACCATCAGCTGGTCGGACAACCTCGGACCGATCCACGGGCTGCCACGGGGCTCCGAACCGCCGAGTTACGACGCGTTTCTCGAGCTGATCCACGCCGAGGATAGATCGCTGGTCGAGGCGGCCGTCGGCGCAGCGCTCACGGAGGGGCGTGGCTACGAGATCGAGCTGCGCCTGGCCACCACCGGGGCCGAGCCGCGGTGGATCCTGGCCCATGCAAGCGTTCTGCTCGACGACTCAGGCAAGCCGATCCGCATCCTTGGCCTCACCCGGGACGTCACGGAACGAAAGCGCCGTGAGCAACAGGCCGAGCACGCCGTGCGACTGCATCAGGTCACAGTCGGTCTGGCTGGCGCCGCGACGACTGATGACATCGCAGAGGTCATCATCAGCGAGGGCATGCCCGCCCTCGCCGCCCGCACGGGGGTGCTCGGGATCCTCGACGAGCCGGGCGAGCTTCGCTTCGTGCGGAGCGTCGGCTACGGGAACCTGTTTCCCGAGCGCCTGTCGGTCGACGAACCGTGGCCGATCACAGCCGCCGTCCGCGAGCGCCGCCTCATCCAGCTGCGTGACGTGTCGGAGCGACGCGCGAAGTACTCGGTACCGGATCCGATCTGGGCGTCCAGCGGCCAGGGCAGTCTCATCGCGGTGCCGCTGATGGTGGAGGACCGGGTGCTCGGGGCGCTGGGATTCACTCGCGAGCCGACGACGCCTCTGTCCACAGAGGAGCGCTCGCTCATCGAGACGCTTGCGAAACAAGCCGCGCAAGCGCTCGACAGGGCGAACCTCGTCGAGTCGGACCGCCGCGCGCGTGTGCACGCGGAGGCGCTCCAGCGCGTGACGGGGGCGGTGGCAGACACGACGAGCGTACGAGACGCCGCGCACGTGGTCGCCGCTCAGGCACAGGCCGTGCTCGATGCAGCCGGTGTCACTGTGGTCATCGACCGGGGCGACGGCAACGCCGACGTGCTTGCGTCCTGCGGTCCCATCGCCGAGCACGCGCTGAGCGAACCGGTCGTCGACCTCGGAAGCGGCACGGTGACGGCGGCAGCCATCGCGTCGCTGTCACCAATCTTCGTGGAGACGATCGAAGATCTCGCACGCTGGCCGGCCTCTGCACGCGCCGCCGACGAGCTGGGGGTGGGGGCGATCGCATGTATTCCCCTTCAAATCGAGGCTCGCCGGGGCGCCCTGAGCGTCGTCATGCCCCGTGAGCAGAGGTTCACCGCGTCCGACCGGTCGTTCCTCGCGTTGCTTGCCCGAACCTGCGAGCAGGGCCTCGTGCGCGCCGAGCTGCGCGAGGCGGAGGAGGCGTCTCGCGCACGTGCCGATGTGCTGCGGGAGCTGGCCGCCACGCTGTCTGGCACGGTTGCCCTGTCGGACGTGGGAAGCGCCTTCCTCGCCCACGCGACCGACCACCTCGACGCCGGCAGCGGCTCCCTCATGCTGGCCTCCTCGGACGGAGAGCAGCTGGAGGCACGAGCCCTCGGTGGCTCGGGTGCGACCCGCGACCTCTGGCCTCGCTCACTGCCGGTGGACGGCCAGTACGTCATCGCGACCGCCTTTCGCTCCGCCGAGCTCGTCTCCGCTCACAATCGCTCGGAGCTCGAGACGAGGTTCGCCGCGACGGCCGCGCAGTTCGGGCAAGCGGCACAGGCAGCGTACGCATGTCCCCTGCTGGTAGGAGGGTCTGCGATCGGCGCCTTCGGCCTTGTCTTCGAGACGGAGCGCGTGCTGTCTGAAGACGACGAGCGCTGCTGGTCACGATGGCCGACCTGTGCGCGCACGCGGTCGAGCGGGCCCGCCTCTACGAGAATGAGCACCGCATCGCGACGCGGCTGCAGAAGGCGATGCTCCCGGGACGCCCTCCGCGTCATCCGGGTCTCGCGGTGGCGGGTCGCTATGCCGCCGGGGCGGAGGCGCTCGAGATCGGCGGAGACTGGTACGACACGTTCGCGCTTCCGGACGATCATGTCGGTCTCGCGGTCGGAGACGTCGTCGGACAGGGCATCGAGGCTGCCGCGGCCATGAGCCGTCTGCGAAGCGCGCTCGCCGCTTACGCCATGGATGCGCCGGCGCCCGGCGACGTCATCGAACGCCTGCACTCCTTCACCCGGGCGTTTGGCCGCCTCGACTTCGCGACGGCCTCATACGCGGACCTCCACCTTGCAACCGGGGAGCTC
>JBGSXQ010000477.1:0-3795 GCA_041751315.1 Gaiellaceae bacterium
AGCGCCGCGGCCGCGTCGGCACTCCCCCCGCCGAGCCCCGCGGCGACGGGTATCCGCTTCTCCACTCGGACGCGCCAGCGAGGGACGACCAAAGCGGCAGCGCAGAGCGCGCGGAGCGCGTCCTGCACGATCGTGTCCTCGGCGTAGCCGACGACCGAGAGCTCCCCGGCGGGCTCGATCGCGATCTCGTCGTAGAGGTCGATCCGCTGGAGAATGGTCACGACCTCGTGCTTGCCGTCCGGCCGCAGCGGCCCTACGACGAGCGCGGTGTTGATCTTGGCGTACGCCCGAGTCGAGGTCATCGCAGAGCGTGTGACAGCTCGACGAATTCCGTGGGCTCGAGCTCTTCGGCGCGTGCGTTCGGTAGCCGACCGAGCGCGCGAAGCGCATCCTCGACCTGAGCGCGCTGCGCCAGTCCGGAGAGCGTGATCGAGTTCGCCAGCGTCTTGCGACGGTGTGCGAACGCGGCTTCCACGACCGGCCGTACATCCCCGATGGACGCCACTCGCACGCGCTCGAACGCGACGAGGGCAGATTCGACGCGCGGTCGTGGGCGGAACACGCTCGGCGACACCGCGTGTGAGCCCGTCCGCCGCGCGGAGAGCTGTACGAGCACGGACACCGCACCGTAAGCCTTCGTGCGAGGCTCGGCGAAGAACCTGTCCGCTACCTCCCGCTGCACCATCACGCACCAGAGCTCGAGCGAGGCGGCGTGCTCGAGCGTCTCCACGACGAGCGGCGTCGCGACGTTGTACGGAAGGTTCGCGACGAGCTTCGTGGGACGTGGCTCGAGATCGTCCACGTGGAGATCCATGGCATCCGCCCACATGATCCGGACGTTGAGCCGTGGGCCGAGCGCCTCCCGCAGCGCCTGCTCCAGCGAGCGGTCGAGCTCGACCGTGTGGACGAGCGCGACACGGTCGGCGAGGTAGCGGGTGAGAACGCCCAGGCCAGGCCCGATCTCGAGGACGACGTCGTCGGCGTGAATGCCGCTGAGCCGTCCGATGACACCGAGGATGTTCTCGTCGACGAGGAAGTGCTGGCCGAGCGCCCTCTTCGGGACGACGGTCACGTCAGGCCGAAGGCGGTCGCGGCGTTGTCGTGCGTCGCAGCCGCGAGCTCCTCGAGCCTCTCACCCCGCGCTTCGGCGAGCACACGAAGCGTGTGCACCACGTGGGCCGGCTCGTTCCGCGCGCCCCGGAGCGGCTGCGGTGCGAGGTAGGGGCTGTCCGTCTCGACGAGGATCCGGTCGCGGGAGACCGAGGCCGCAGCCTCGCGAAGCGCCGCGGCTTTCGGGTACGTGACGTTCCCTGCGAACGAGACGTAGTACCGGCGCGCGACAGCCAACGGCGCGAGCTCGGGTGACGAGAAGCAGTGAAGAATCACCGTGCCGTCGAACGGCTCGAGCGCCTGCGCAGTTTCCTCGTCCGCCTTGCGGTTGTGGATCACGACCGGAAGCCCCAGCTCCGTTGCCACCTCGAGATGCCCGTCCATGAGGCGACGCTGCTCGGCGGATGTCGCGTACATGCGCACCGTGTCGAGCCCCGTCTCACCCACCGCGACGACCTTCGGATGCGAGAGGAGCTCGCGAAGCTCGTCGAGCCTCCCGGCCTCGGCGGTGCCGGCCTGATGCGGGTCGATGCCGAGCGCCGCGTACACGCCGTCGTTCTCGTCGGCGATCGCCAGGGCCTGCTGGCTGGAGTCGATCCCTGTCCCGATCGTCACGATGCGCGCGACGCCGACATCCCGTGCACGCGCGACCAGGCCCGAGACGTCTTCGTCACACGCGTCGAGGTGCGCGTGCGAGTCGGTCACTGCGCGGCCGCGGCTTCCATCCGTGCGAGCTCGTCTGCGACGACCTGGTCGGGGTCGAGCTTGACGAACAGCGGTTCTGGCTCGCGCAGTCGCTGCCCCGCCGGAAGCGCGCTCGGCTCCCAGCGGCCACCCCAGCTCGCGTAGTCGCCGGTCAGGACGACGTGCTCGGCTCCATTCTCGTCGACCGTCTCGAACGAGAGTGGCCCGGCGATGACGTCTGCATACCCGAGCATCTCGTGGAGGCGCTGGGCCGAGAAAGGCAGAAAGGGGGCGAAGAGCACCTTCAGGCTGTCGACGCACTTGAGCGCGACGTAGAGGATCGTGGCAGCTCGATCTCTGCTCGCCTCGAGCTTCGCCCAGGGGGCTTGCTCCGCGACGTACTGGTTGCCGAGCGCGGCAAGGCGAAGTGCCTCCTGCAAGGCATTGCGGAAACGAGCCGCTTCGATCAGGGAGCCGACCGTCTGGAAGCCTCCCTCGATCTCACGGAGCAGCACGTCGTCCTCCACAGTCAGCGCCCCCGGCGAGGGAACGACGCCGAAGTTCTTGAACGCGCTCTGAAGCGTGCGATTCACGAGGTTGCCCCACGTGGCGACCAGCTCGTCGTTGTTGCGGCGCGCGAACTCGGACCAGGTGAAGTCCGTGTCCTGGGTCTCAGGGCCTGCGATCGTGAGGAAATACCGCAGCGCGTCCGGGTCGTAGCGGCTGAGGAAGTCGCGCACGAGGATCTGGACGCCCCGGCTCGTGCTGAACTGTCGCCCCTCCATGGTGAGAAACTCGCTCGACGCGACATTGTCGGGCAGCTCGAGGTTGCCGTGCCCGCCACCGAACGTCCCGCCCGACCCGTAGCCCAGCAAGATGCTCGGCCAGATCACCGTGTGGAAGACGATGTTGTCCTTGCCCATGAAGTAGGTGTGCTCCGCACGCGAGTCCTGCCACCAGTCGCGCCACGTATCCGGCGTGCCGCGGTTCTGCGCCCACTCGATCGACGCCGAGAGGTACCCGATAACCGCGTCGAACCAGACGTAGATCCGCTTGTCGTCTCGGTCGTCGTACCCCTCCACCGGGATCGGGACGCCCCAGTCGAGATCGCGCGTTATCGCGCGCGGCTTGAGCTCCCGCACGAAGTTGAGCGAAAAGCGCCTAACGTTCTGTCGCCACTCGCGATTGCCCTCGATCCACTCCGTCAGTTGTTCCTTGAACGCCGGTAGGTCGAGGAAGAGATGACGCGTGCGTTCGAAGACAGGCGGAGAGCCGTCGATCGTGGAACGTGGATCGATCAGGTCGATCGGATCGAGCTGATTGCCGCAGTCGTCGCACTGATCCCCGCGAGCACTCTCGAATCCGCAGATCGGACACGTGCCCTCGATGTAGCGATCCGGAAGCGTATGGCCCGTCGAGGCGGAGAACGCCCCGAGCGTCTCCTGCTCCACGATGAACCCCTTCTCGTGCAACGTACGAAAGAGATCCCGCACGACCGCGTAGTGATTCTGGGTGGTCGTCCGCGTGAACAGGTCATAGGACAGCCCGAGGTCGCGAAGATCCTCACGGATGAGTGTGCTGAAGCGATCCGCGGTCTCGCGAGGCGACTCCCCCGCGGCGTCCGCGGCGACCATCACCGGCGTGCCGTGCTCGTCGGTCCCGCTCACCATGAGGACGTCGTTGCCGCGGAGCCTGTGATAGCGGGCGAAGGTGTCCGACGGAACTCCGAAGCCCGCGACATGTCCGATGTGCCGCGGCCCGTTCGCGTACGGCCACGCAACCGCCACGAGGATCTTCCGCGGCTCGTCCCTCTTCGTCGCGTCCGCGAGCGTCACGGGCGCCAATCATAGGGAGTGGCCTCCGCATGGCCTGTCGCCTCAGCCGGGCGACGGCAGCTGCGACGAGCAACGAGAGCGCGCCGATCGGCGCGAGTGGCCAGCGTCGCTGCGCCTCGTCTTGCACGATCGGCGCGTCGAGTCGGTCGCCGGCGCGAGCGGGCGC
>JBGSXQ010000478.1:0-2506 GCA_041751315.1 Gaiellaceae bacterium
AGCTCCGGCGACGACGAAGCGCTCGTGCTCGGTGGCGCCGAGCGGCTCGGCATCGAGCTCGTGCGAGACGAGCGTCGCCAGGGCGCCCACATCCTCGCCTCGCAGCGCACGCCCTGCGGCGACGGCACACGTGTAGCTCGCGGTGTGGCAGTAGCTGTCCTCGATCGCAGGTGTCGCGACGATCACGTGGTCGGCGGCGTTCGCAAGGGGACTCTCGGGCGCACCG
Organism: Gaiellaceae bacterium; assembly: GCA_041751315.1. Classification (GTDB taxonomy): domain Bacteria; phylum Actinomycetota; class Thermoleophilia; order Gaiellales; family Gaiellaceae; genus GMQP-bins7. Next base: position 227 of record JBGSXQ010000478.1, read on the forward strand.
GTGATCAGCCACGTCTCGCCGGCGAACCCGCGCATGGCCTCACCGGTGAGACGCGTCTCTCCCTCGTGCGACATCGCCACGAGCACGTCGGCCTCTGGAGCGTTGCCGAGCACGATCTCGAGCGCCTGCGCCGCGGGGCCGGACGCGAGGGCGGCGTGATACGAGGTTCCGCAGCCCGTGAAGAGCACGCGTGCACCTTCCGAAAGCCTCTCCTCGCCCACGCGCTCGGGTACCTGCGCGAGCCACTCGGGCTGGGCAGCCATGGCCGTTCGGGTCAACTGTCCGGGCACGGAGGCTGTCTATACCATCGAGCGCCGTGGCGATCTTCGAGAAGACGACACTCGGGAACGGGATTCGGGTCGTAACTGCCCCGTTCCCGCAGGTCGGATCGGTGTCGTGCTTCGTCATGCTCGCCGCAGGATCGCGCTACGAGACGCCGGATGCGAAGGGCATCGCCCACTTCGCCGAGCACATGTTCTTCAAGGGCACCGAACGGCGCCCGACCGCTCGCACGATCTCGACCGAGATCGACGCGATCGGCGGCGAGTTCAACGCGTTCACGGGCAAGGAGCTGACGGGCTACTACGTCCGCTGCGGCTCGGAGACGCGAGATACGGCGCTCGACGTCCTCGCCGACATGCTCCTCCACTCGAAGTTCGACCCCAGCGAGATCGAGAAGGAGAAGGGCGTGATCCTCGAGGAGATGAACGTCTACCTCGACACCCCGCAGCGCTACGTCGGGAATGTCTACGACCGTCTCCTGTATGCCGACCAGCCGCTCGGCTGGGACATCATCGGTACCCGCGAGACCGTCGAAGCAGCGACGCGCGAGACGTTCCTCTCGTACCTCGACACGTGGTACCGGCCGGAGCGCATGGTCGTGGGGATCGGCGGACGGCTCGGCGACGGGCTGACAGAGCGGCTCGAGGAGCTCCTCGGTGGGATCGAGCAGCGGTCGACCGGAGAGGCACGCGAGGTCGAGCTCCCGCCCGACGCGTCGTCCGTCCTGCTGCACACGAAGGCGTCCGAACAGGCGCACCTCATCCTGGGCGTGCGCGGGTACCCGGTCGGCCATCCGAACCGCTACGCGCTGCAGCTCCTCGCGGTCGTGCTCGGCGGAGGAATGTCGTCGCGCCTCTTCACCGAGGTTCGCGAGCGGCGTGGGCTCGGCTACTACGTGCACGCGGGCAACAGCTCCTACACGGACACGGGCACCTTCTATGCCAGCGCGGGCGTGGACGTCGCGCGCATCGACGAGGCGATCACGACGATCCTCGGCGAGCTGCGGAAGATCGCAGCCGAGCCGGTACCGGCTGACGAGCTCGAGAAGGCCCGCGGCTACACGAAGGGCCGCTTCGTACTCCGCCTCGAGAGCCCGCAGGGGACGATCCAGTACGGCCTCCGGCGCGAGGTGCAGGAAGGCGAGATCGAGGATCCGGACGAGCTGTTGCGGCGACTCGACGACGTCACGGTCGAGGACGTCCAGCGTGTCGCGAGAGACCTCTTCGAGGACAAGCGGCTCTACCTTGCAGTCGTCGGGCCGTTCGACGACCCCGCCCGCTTCGAGCAGCTGCTCGCCGCCTGACGAGACTCCGCCGCGCGTTACGATCCGCGCATGCCACATGCGTCGGTCAATGGCGTGCGGCTCTACTACGAAGAGCGCGGATCGGGAACGCCGATCCTGGGTATTCATGGTGGGGGGAGCTCGGCGGTCTTCTGGGAGGATGCGGCCGAGAGGCTCTCCGAGCTCGGGCGCGCAATCGTCTATGACCGTCGCGGCTGCAACCGCAGCGAGCTTCCGGATCCGTACGACGCAACGAGCGTTCGCGTGCATGCCGACGACGCGCTGGCGCTCCTGCGTGCACTCGACGCCGAACCGGCGATCCTGATCGGTCGCAGCTATGGAGGGACGATCGCCCTCGACCTCGCGCTGTGCGAGCCCGCCTCGGCTCTCGGCGTCGCGCTGCTCGAAGCGGGCCCGATGGGCCTCGCCGCCGACTACGACGCCTGGTTCGAGCAGGTGCACGCGAGAGCGGAAGAGGCTGAGCCGGCTGGCGTCGGCGAGGCCGTGATGGGCGAGGTCTTCGGCGCGTGGGAGGAGCTGCCTGACGAGTGGCGCGAAATCTTCACCGCGAATGGACCGGCGCTCCTTGCCGAGCTCCGAGGCGGGGAGCGAGTCGACAACACGCTTCTCGGACAGCTCGGCGTCCCGGCGCTCGTCGTGACGGCGGAGGCATCGCCGCCGCCGATCCAGCACGCCTCCGAGGCCCTCGCGCGTGC
>JBGSXQ010000479.1:0-2166 GCA_041751315.1 Gaiellaceae bacterium
GCTGCCGCCGGAGCTGCGCGCGCGGCTTCTGCGGACAGGCGGCGCCGTCTTGATCCTGTCGGGCGAGCCCGCGCTCGGCAAGGAGCGTTGCGACCAGGCACTCGCGCTGTTTCGCGAGCTCGGCGACGACTACAACGCAGTCGAGCTGCAGGCCCGCTTCGTCGTGCACACGTCGAGGTAACGCGATCCTGACGAGGTTCGCCGCCTCGTCACGGAGGTGCGTTTGCTCGACGCGTCCGTCCAGCATCCGCACGTCGAGCCACAGATGCTCTCTACTCTCGCGGACCTCGCCGCGCGCCAGAACGACCTCGAGGAGGCTCGGGCGCTCTACAGGCAGTCGATCGACGCCGCCGTGGCCACCGGGTTTCTCAACTGGGAGCTCTGGGACTTGACAGCTCTCTTCGACCTCGAGCTTGCCGGAGGAACCCGGAGGCAGCGGGCGCGGCCGGGAGGCGCGCGCTTCAGCTCGCTCGACAGCTTCAGGATCGACGACTCATGCTCCGGATGCTTACGGGTCTCGCGGTCGTCGCCGCCCGACAGAGCGACCTCGACGCAGCCGGTCGCTTATGGGGACTCGTCCTGGAAGAACTCCCGCGCGCTGCACTTCAGCGCCCAGAGGTCTTGTACGAGCTGGCCGCGCCCAAAGCCGACCTCACCGACGACGGCTTCCTCGCGGCCGTAGAAGCGGGGAGGTCGTCAACGATCGAGGAGGCGGTCGCGGTCGCCCTCGCCCTCGGCGGGTTTTGCGCCGGCCCTTGAAGCTCGGGCTCGGTGGCGAGATGCTGCCGCTGAAGATCCGGGAGATCGTCGAGACGGGTCAGCGTTCTCACTCGCCTCGTGAAGGTGGCGCCGGCGATCTACGCCGCCGACCTGCCGAGATGTGTGCCGAACACCTTGCGATCGCGATGTGACTCCCCGGTCGTCCCATCGCGCACCCATGCACCCCGTTTAGGCCAGCTCGAACCCTGGCGGGTCGGGCACCGGCGTGAGGTAGCGCCGTGGCAGCTCGGTGCTCGCGCGTTCGAGCAGGCCGGGCATCTTCGCGATCCGGTTGAGCTTGCGCTCACCGCGCCGGGTGAGGAGTCGGTAGTCACGCAACTGGTCGGCCGGTGTCAGCGCGTCGTGCTGCAGCCGCCAAGCGAAGCCGTGCCGCGCGATTCCATGCCTCCCAGACTGGTGCCGCGCTACAAACCGCCTGCTGCCCGAGTGTGCGGGGAATGTCCGTTGACGAGAACCAGCGGCGTTCTGATGGCGAGGTCGAGAGCTTCCTCAGAAGCCTCGCGCCCGAGAGGTGGCTGCTTGAGTGCGTCCGGCGGTGCATCTCGTATGCTCGCGGCGGAGGATGCACGGTGACGACGTCTGATCCGGTCGCCGAGATCATCGGGGACTATCGAGCCTTCGCGGCGATGCAGCGCGACCGTCTCACTGCACGCGGCATCGACATCGCGCCCTACCCGCTCAGCCACCTCGCCGTCCGCGTCGCCGATTGGGACCTGTACGTCCACCAGCGCACGCTTCTCGAGCGCCATGCGAGGGCGAACCGCGAGAGCGTCTGGAACGGGCGTCCGATCTCCTTGATCGTGCTCTCGGAGCCGCTCGATGTCCTCGATGGGACTTCGGTCTCGCGCATCGAGCTCATCCCGCCCATTCACCAGCGTGTCTACCGGATGGGCCTCGAGCACCTCGGCGTCGTCGTCGGTGAGGAGTTCGACGAGTTCTCGCGAGTTCATCGAGCCGCGCTGACTGGGCAGCAGTTTCAGAGTGCCGACGTCGAGCCGGTCTATGTCCTGTTCGAGGACTTCACCCACGTGAAGTTCTACCGGCGCTCCTTCTTCGACGTCGTCGAGGACGAGGAAGGGCGTTTCGAGGGTTTCAGCCACGTTGACGACTGGGTGCCGCAGCGACTGGTGACCGCTACCGGCCCGAATCCGCTGCCGCGGTGACCTAGGCTGCTGCCGGACTACAGGACCTTCCGCTGCGCCAGTGTTCGGCAATGACATCTGAGCGGGGCGAGTTCGACGCGCCACATTGGAGTAGGGTCGAGGCGTCTAGCGAGGAGGTTGGTGTGGCGACAGCAAGGTTCGTCAAGACGGGGATCACACCCGACGAGTACGACCAGATGCGCGAGAAGCTCGGTGTCGGCGACGCCCCACCGGCTGGGGGCGT
>JBGSXQ010000480.1:0-6351 GCA_041751315.1 Gaiellaceae bacterium
GGCCGTGCTCGCCCGGCGCGACGAGGTCATTCACGACCTCGACGACTCCGTGCAGGAGCCGTGGCTCGACGAGCGAAACGTCGAGATCCTCCGTGGCCACGGGCGACTCGTCGGAGGGCGCGCCGTCGACGTCGACGGAACGCTGTACGAGGCCCGCCGAGCGGTGATCGTGGCCGTCGGTACCCACGCGTCGCTGCCGCCGATTCCAGGGCTCGCGGAGTCCGGCGCATGGACGAACAGGGATGCGACCACCTCGAAGTCCGTGCCCGCGCGGCTGATCGTCCTAGGAGGGGGCGCGGTCGGTGTCGAGCTCGCGCAGGCGTGGTCGTCGCTCGGCTCCAAGGTGACGCTCCTCGAGCTCGCGGGCAGGATTCTCGTTCGCGAGGAGCCGTTCGCGAGCGAGGACGTCGCCGCAGCACTCGCCGAGCGCGGAGTCGACGTCCGGACGAGCACGCTCGCCGTCGGAGTCGAGCGGCAGGGAGACGAGGTCGTCGTCGAGCTCCAGTCCGGCGAGCGGGTCACCGGTGACGAGCTTCTCGTCGCCGTCGGTCGCGCGCCGACCACGCAAGATCTCGGCCTCGAGTCCGTCGGGCTCGAGCGTGGCGGCTACATCCGCGTCGGCGACGACATGCGCGTCGTCGGATCCGACTGGCTGTATGCGGTCGGCGACGTCAACGGCCGTTCGCTGCTCACGCACATGGGCAAGTACCAGGCCTGGATCGCAGCCGAGAACATCCTCGGAGAGGAGCTTCGCGCCCAGGCGAACGCGCAGGCGGCCCTGTCGCCGCGCGTCGTCTTCACCGATCCTCAGGTCGCCGCGGTCGGCCACACACTTGAATCGGCCCTCGCTGCCGAGCTGCCCGTCGCCGCGGTCGACCACCCCACGGGCGGCGTCGCCGGAGGCAGTTTCTACGGCCGCCGTTCGCGCGGGACGTCACGCCTCGTCGTCGACGTCGAGCGCGAGGTTCTCGTGGGAGCCACGTTCACCGGGCCCGACGTCGCCGAGTTCGTGCACGCGGCGACGATCGCAATCGTCGGCGAGGTGCCCCTGTCTCGCCTCCGGCACGCAGTCCCCGCGTTCCCGACGCGGAGCGAGGTCTGGCTCAGGCTGATCGAGGCCTACGAGCGCGAGCACGCGGCTGTCCAGACGCGGTGAATCTCCCGGGCCTGCGGCGACATCGAAGAGGTATGTCCACGCGCGCACTCGGCGGTGCCGCGCTTCTCCTCGCCGTCGCCGCCATCGCAGCAGGCTGCGACGGGTCAGGAGACTCGAGCGCGAGCGACCAGGAGAGGCTCGACGAAGCGCTCGAGAGCCTCGAGGAGGAGCTCGCCAAGAACCCGCCCGGCCCGGGGCTCGGCGAAGCCTCACCACCGCCGCCGGACTCGGCGTCGTGGGACACCGACTTCTCGAAGGCCCTCGTCTCGCTCGACGAGTTTCAGTCCGGCGGCCCGCCCAAGGACGGGATCCCGCCGATCGACATCCCCCAGTTCACGCGTGCCGACGAGGTCGACTGGCTCGGCGACCGCGAGCCGGTCATCGTCGTCGAGGCCGCGGGCGAGACGCGCGCGTACCCGATTCAGATCCTCATGTGGCACGAGATCGCGAACGACATCATCGGGACGACGCCTGTCGCCGTGACGTTCTGCCCGCTGTGCAACACCGCGATCGTCTTCGACCGGCGGCTCGCTGGCACGACGTATGACTTCGGGACGACGGGCAAGCTCCGCGAGTCGGACCTCGTCATGTACGACCGGCAGACCGAATCGTGGTGGCAGCAGTTCTCGGGGAAGGCGCTCGTGGGCGAGCTCGCCGGGAAGGAGTTGAAGCAGATCCCCGCGCGGATCGTCGCGTGGAAGGAGTTCCTCGATGCGCACGCTGACGCCCCCGTCCTCAACCGCGAGACCGGCTTCGCGCGCGAGTACGGACAGAACCCGTACGTCGGCTACGACTCGATCGACACCCCGCCGATCTTCGCCACGACGAACGAGGACGACGACCGCTTGCCGCCCAAGGAGCGCGTCGTCTACATCGAGACCGGGGACGAGGCCTACGCGGTGCCGTTCTCGCGCTTTGCGACGAACCCCCGAGTCGTCTTCGATACGCCGGACGGCGAGGTCGACATCCGCTGGTCAGGTGGCGTCGCGTCGGCGCTCGACGGTGTCGGGATCGCGTCCGGTCGCGACGTGGGGTCGGTCACCGTCACGCTCGACGGCCGGCCGGTGCCGTTCCACGAGCCGTTCTGGTTCGCCGTGGCGGCCTTCCGGCCGGATGTCGAGATTCTCGCCGGCTGAGGGCGCCTCAGGTCGCCACAGCGCAGATCGCGTAGACCGTCAGTGTCCAGCTGGCGGCCGTCGCGGTCGTCTCTGCCGCAGTCGCGCGCCAGATGTTGTCGTTGTCGGGGAACGACGTGAGAAGCGCGACCCTCGGACTGCCTCCGTTCACGCGCGCTCCGCCTCCGATCAGCCGCTTCCCTGCCGGGCAGGCGAGGAAGGCCGACCTCGTGGTCGTCGACGCGCTCGGCGACGTCGACTCCACACGCTCGACCGCGCTGAGACCTGCTGGCCCTGCCGGCCCCGCAGGACCAGCCGGGCCGACAGGGCCGGCAGGGAGCGCGCCGCCCCTGAAGTCCGCCTTGACGAGCGTGCCGTTCCTCACCTTCGCCGTCGTGACGGCCGAGCTCTTGAGCTGCGCAGTCCCGACGCTGTTCTTGGGGACGTTGAGCACGGTCGCGTAGCTCGTGCCCCCGAGGGCGACAGTGAGCGCGATGCACGAGATCACGAGGGCGGGCGAGGGGCGCCGTACGGGAATCCTCATGGAGTCCTCCGTTGTCATCGGAGCGCCCGACCGTAGCGGCTCGGCCTGACGGCGACCGGCGCGAAGACACTGCCCGGCGTTCTTACTCGACGGTGACGGTCTTCGCCAGGTTGCGCGGCTGGTCGACGTTCAGGCCACGCAGGCGGGCGATCCTGTACGCGAGAAGCTGGAGCGGGAGGATCGCGACGACGACCTGGAGGAACGCCGGTGTCTTCGGCACGTAGATGACGTCGTCGGCGTGGTGCTGGATGTCCTCGTTGCCCTCGGTGGCGATCGCGATGACATGCGCGCCACGCGCGCGAACCTCCTGGATGTTCGAGACGAGCTTGTCGTACACGTGGATGTTCGTCGCGACGACGACGACCGGGGTCGCCTCGTCGAGGAGCGCGATCGGGCCGTGCTTCATCTCGCCGGCCGAGTACGCCTCCGTGGGGATGTACGAGATCTCCTTCAGCTTCAGCGCGCCCTCGAGCGCGACGGGCAGCCCGATGTGGCGCCCGAGGTAGAGGAAGAAGTGCGCATCGTGGTAGCGCTGGGCGATCTCCTCGATCGGGTGGTCGCCCTCGAGGAACGTCTCGATCCGGCGGGGGAGCTTGTAGACGTGGTCGAGGATGAACTCGATCTCGCCCGGCGGCAGCGTCTCGCGGATCTGCGCGAGCTTGAGCGCCACGAGGTAGAGCAGCGCGACCTGCGCGGTGAAGGTCTTCGACGCGGCGACGCCCATCTCGATGCCGGCGCGCGTGTAGAGGACGCTGTCGACCTCGCGCGTGACCTGCGAATTCATCATGTTCGTGATCGCGACCGTGCGAGCGCCGCGTTCCCGCGCGAGCTTCAGGGCCTCGATGGTGTCGCGCGTCTCGCCGGACTGCGTGATCCCGATGACGAGATCGTGCTCGTTGATGACCGGGTTGCGGTAGATCCACTCGCTCGCGATGTCGAACTCGACCGGCACGCGCGCCCACTCCTCGATGACATAACGGCCGACGACGCACGCGTGGTACGCCGTGCCCGCGGCGAGGAGCACGATGCGCCGCAGGTCCTTGACGTCCTGGCCCGACATGTTCAGCCCCTCGAGGACGAGAGTCCCGTGCCGCACGCGGTCGCCGATGGTCTCGGCGACGGCCTCGGGCTGCTCGTAGATCTCTTTCAGCATGAAGGTCTCGAAGCCACCCTTCTCGGCACCCTCGTCGTCCCAGTCGAGCTCGGCCGGCTCGTGCTCGACGAGGTTGCCGTCCCCACGGTGGAACGTCGCCCCCTCTGGGCGAAGCTCGACGATCTCGCCGTCGCCCGGAAACTGGACGGTGCGCGTCTCGCGTAGGAAGGCAGCGGCGTTCGAGGCGAGGAACATCTCGTCCGCGCCGACACCGACCACGAGCGGCACCTGGAGGCGCGCGCCGACGAGGAGGCCGGGATGGTCGTGATGGATCACGACGAAGGCGAAGTGGCCCTCGAGCTCGGCGAACGCGCGGCGAACCGCCTCCACGAGATCCCCGTCGTAGTGGCGCTCGACGAGGTGCGTAACCGTCTCCGCGTCCGTCTCCGAGGTGAAGGCGTGGCCGTCTGCTACGAGGCTCTCGGTGAGCTCGCGGTAGTTCTCGACGATCCCGTTGAGGACGATCGAGAGCTTCGCCGGCTGGCAGCCCGCGAGCGGGTGCGCGTTCGCCTCGGTCACGCCGCCATGTGTCGCCCAGCGCGTGTGGCCGAGACCTGTCGTCGCGACCGATCCGTTCGAGCCGGCCCGCTTCTTGAGGTTCCCGAGTGGGCCGACCGCGCGGACGTAGTCGAGCCCGTCACTCTCGAGAAGCGCGATGCCCGACGAGTCGTACCCGCGGTATTCGAGGCGCTCGAGCCCCTGGAGCAGCAGCGGCTTGCACTCCCGCGGCCCGACGTATCCGATGATTCCGCACACTGCGCTAGGTATGCAGCAACGACATCCGCGGGTGCAGATGTCCTTGCGCGAAGACCTCTAGCGGCGCCCGCTTCGAGGCCGCTGCGTCTATGTGGGACTCGACAACTGTCATTTTCGGGTCATCGAACGCGTAAGAGCCCGGCGGGGCCCGTCATCGGGCTCAGCCGAGCTCTCGTTCAACGAGCGCGGCGATGCTACCACACAATCTCTCTGCATCTTCCATGTTTTCCGCCTCGGCCAGGACGCGCACGAGGGGTTCCGTGCCGGACGGACGGACGAGGACGCGACCCCCCGTCCCGAGCTCGCCGTTGACGCGGTCGACCTCGTCGAGGACTGCCGCGGAGAGCTCGCGCCGCGAGACGGCGATGTTGCGCTTCACCTGCGGGTAGCGGGGCATCGCCGCAGCGGCTTCGCTCAGAGGACGCCCTGCGAGCGCGCGACATAGCAGCAGCGCGGCGGCGAGCCCGTCGCCGGTCACGTGGCTCCCGAGCCAGATCACATGGCCCGACTGCTCGCCCCCCAGAAGGCCCCCGTCGCGCCGGAGCGCCTCGAGAACGTAGCGATCGCCGACGGGTGTCGTCACGACCTTCACGCCGCGCTCGGCCATGAGTCGATGGAAGCCGAGGTTCGTCATGACCGTGACCGCTACGAGCTCGACGCCGAGCGCGAGCGCGAGGATGGCGAGGATCTGGTCGCCGTCCACCACCTCGCCGCGCTCGTCGACGGCGAGCATCCTGTCTCCGTCCCCGTCGAATGCAACGCCGAGATCGAGACCTTCGCTCGCGACCGCATGCTGCAGGCTCGCGAGGTCGGTGGCTCCGCAGCCCACGTTGATGTTCATACCGTCGGGCTCGACACCGATCGCGTGCACCTCCGCTCCGAGCTCCTCGCAGAGGCTCGGCGCAATCGACGCGAACGCACCGTTCGCGCAGTCCACTCCGATGCGCAACCCGGAAAGGTCCGAGCCGAACGCCTCGCCGACGTGTGCGACGTACTCGCCCGCAGCGCCCGAGCGTCTCTCGACCGTGCCCCCGCCGGAGCCATGCGCGTCCAGGAGCGCCTCGACCTCCTCCTCCTGCTCGTCGACGAGCTTCCCGCCTCCGAGGAAGAGTTTGACCCCGTTGTACTCGGGCGGGTTGTGCGACGCGGAGATGACCACGCCGAGGTCGTCCGCGAGGAGCGCGACCGCGGGCGTCGGAAGAACGCCACCCAGGACGGCGGTACCACCTGCTGACGCGATACCGCGGGCGACCGCCTCTTCGAGCTCGGGCCCGGAACCGCGTGTGTCGCGTCCAACGAGAACGCTTCCTCCGCCGGCCCAGAGCGTCGCCGCCTTTCCGATGCGCTCGACGAGGCCCGGCGTCAGGTCCTCGCCGACGATGCCACGCACCCCGTCCGTGCCGAAGAAGCGTCTGGTCATCCGCGAGGCAGGCTATTTCACACGTTGGCGAGCAGAACGAGGTGCATCGCTGAGCGACGCACCAGGGCGTGTCGCGCCTCCTAGCGCTTCGAGAACTGCGGCGCCTTGCGCGCCTTGTGCAGACCGGCCTTCTTGCGCTCCACGATGCGCGCGTCACGCGTGAGGAAGCCCTGCCGCTTGAGCGGCACGCGCATCTCCGGGTCGGCC
>JBGSXQ010000481.1:0-9777 GCA_041751315.1 Gaiellaceae bacterium
CTGCGGCGACCGCGGCGACTGCCCTGGCAGCGAGCTCCGTGTCGGCGTCGCCGACGAGCCGGTGAGTCACGAACCGCACGCGGGAGCCGTCGCGCTCGAGAGCACGAACGCCGCGAGCCGCCAGCTCAACCACGAACGGGCCTGGCTCCCAACCGCTGCCGGTGACGTCGACGAGCACGATGTTGGTCTCGATCCGTTCGGGGTCGAGGCGTAGCCCATCGATCTCCGCGAGGCGCGATGCAAGGTCGCGCGCACGGCGATGGTCGTCGACGAGGCGGTCGCGCATGCGCTCGAGCGCGACGAGACCGGCAGCCGCGGCGATTCCGGCACGATGCAAGGTCCCTCCGCCGAGCTGGTGCAGTCGCGTGCGCGCTCGTTCCACGAAAGGCTCGCTCCCAGCGAGCACGCAGCCGAACGGCGCGCTCAGGCCCTTGTTCAGGCTGAGCGCCACGGAATCGACGTCCGCGGCAAGCTCGCTCAGCTCGACGCCGAGTGCGGCTGCCGCGTTCGCGAGCCGCGCGCCATCGAGATGCACGCGCGCGTCGTACCGTTGTGCGACCGCCACGAGCGCGCGCGTGAGCTCGACGGACATGACGGTCCCCCCGGCTCGCGTGTGGGTGTTCTCGAGCGCGAGGACGGCCGCGCGCTCGTCGGAGAGCGTCTCGTCCACTCGCTCCGGGTCGAGGCGCCCGTCGGAGGCCCACAACGCCGATGGCTGCAGACCCGCGATCTCGGTGATGGCCATTCCCTCCGAGGTGAGAATGTGAGCGGCGGACTCGAGCACGACGCTCTCGCCGGGCTCCGCATGGACGAGGAGCGCGGCGAGATTCGCCATCCCGCAGGTCGGCACCCACACCGCCGCCTCGTGACCGAGCAACCTCGCCGCGGTCTCCTGCAGGCGCAGGACGGACGCGTCCTCGCCGATCGTCGCCCACCCCAGCTCGGCCTCGCGCATCGCCTGCCACATCTCCTCCGTGGGGAGCGAGCAGAGATCGGAGCGGAGATCGACCGTCACGCGTCAGCGGCGCAGGAGCTGCCTGCCCGAGCGCGCACCCGTGTGCTCCCCCGCATCCACCGCCAGCACGCCATTCACTACGACGTGCTCGACGCCACGGGCGTACGCAAGCGGATTCTCGTCGGTCGAGACGTCCTCGAGCGCGTCGAAGTCGAAGACGACGACATCCGCGGCGAAGCCCGGCAGGAGCAGCCCGCGGTCGGAAAGGCCGAAGTGCGCCGCGGGCATGCGCGTCATCTTGCGGATCGCGTCCTCGAGACGGAGCGTGCCGAGCTCGCGCACGTGATGTGTGAGGTAGTGGACGTGGCCGGCATAGGCGAGCGGATGCTTCGAGACCTGCGCCAGCGGCCCTTCGATCGTGCTCGTGAAGGTGTCGACGCCGAGGCAGAAGAGCGGGTGCGCGATCATCTCGGCGAGGTGTTCGTCGGTGAAGAGCCGGCCGACCATGAGGGCACTGTCGAGTGCCTCGCCTTCGGCGGCGAGCACGTCGAAGAAGGCGTCCCACTCGTCCTTCCCGAGCGCCCTCGCGATCTCGGGGAACGACTTGCCCTCGAGCCCGGGGTACTCGTTGCTCGTCTGAAGACGCACGCGGTCCCACTCGCCGGCGTGGATGAAGCGCCAGTAGCGGTCGCACTCGCCCCGCAGCCGCCGCCGCACGGTGGGTGACCGCAGCCGTTCAGCGGCGACCGCAGCACCGCTCTCCATCACCCAAGGAGGGAGAATCGCCGCCATCTGCCCGAGCCCGTCTCGCAGTGGCGTCGTGTCGGCGAGCACGTCGAGGCCTTCCTCGCGCGCCTCGGCCATGAGCTCGACCGCCCGCTCCCACCCGCGGTCGGGCGCTCCCGTGTTGTGCCGCACGTTCAGATGCGAGATCTCGGCCTTCGTCCCGCCCGCGCGTGAGATGGTGAGGAACTCCTCGATCGACTCGAGGAGCGTCGCGTCGCGGTTACGGATGTGGCTCGTGTACAGCGCGCCCTCGTACTCGCCTGCGACCTCGTTCAGCCGAACGAGCTCATGGGTCGGCGCCGCGCGACCCGGCTCGAACTCGAGCCCGGTGGACATCCCGAGCGCGCCCGCGTCCATCGCGTCGCGCACGTGCCGCTCCATCACGCGCAGCTCCTCCTCCGACGGGTCGGATCCAGCGACGCCCGCGGCGAGGCGGATCGCGTTGTGGCCGACGAACCACGCGAGGTTCTGGGTGTGGCCGACGCGCTCGACGTGCTCGAGGAGCTCTCCCGTCGTCGACCACTCGATGCGCCCCTCGTAGGCGAACGTGCGCAAGCGACCGAGCATCATCGCCTCCGAGTACGGCGTCACAGGCGCATAGCTCCAGCCGCAGTTGCCGACGACCTCGGTCGTCACCCCCTGGCGGATCGTGCTCTCGGCCGTCGGGTTCGTGAGCATCGTGAAGTCGCTGTGGCTGTGTGGGTCGACGAACCCGGGGCAGACGGTCTTGCCCGTCGCGTCGATCACCCGCTCGGCCGTGGCGCCGCTCTCGAGGCGCCCCACGTCCGTTATGCGCCCGTCCTCGATCGCGACGTCGGCGGGAAAGGCCGGGTTGCCCGTGCCGTCGACGACCCAGCCGCCGCGGATCAGGACGTCGAGCACGAGCGCGACCTACACTCGCTTGTCGATCGGGAGGGTCCCGACGACGGGCCCGAGCCGGGGGTCGAGGATGTCTCGAAGGCCGTCGCCCAGGAAGTTGAAGCCGAGGACGACGACCATGATCGCCGCGCCGGGGAAGATCGAGTACCACGGGGCGAAGTCGAGGTAGGAGCGGGACGTGCTCAGCATCGACCCCCACGAGGCCTCCGGAGGCTGCGTGCCGAGCCCGAGGAAGCTGAGCGCAGCCTCGGCGAGGATCGCGACGGAGAGGTACACGGTGACGAGCACGATCAGCGGCGCGACGACATTCGGCAGGACGTGCTTGCGCATGATGCGGCTTCCGGGCGCGCCCAGCGCCCGCGCCGACTCGATATATGGGAAGCCCATCACCTCGAGCACCGCGCCGCGAATGACGCGCGCGAAGACCGGGATGATGATGATCCCGATCGCGATCATGGCGTTCCGCCGCGACGGGCCGAGCAGGCCGGCGATGAGGATCGCGAGCACGAGGCCCGGGATCGAGAACATGATGTCCACGATCCGCATGAGCAGGCCGTCGGTCAAGCCCTTGTAGTAGCCGGCGATCAGGCCGAGGGCAGTGCCGAAGAACATCGCGATCCCGACCGAGATGAATCCCACCTGGAGCGACACGCGCGCGCCGTAGATGATTCGCGCCATGATGTCGCGACCGAGCTCGTCCGTGCCCATGGGATTGTCCCAGCTCGGTCGCAGGAGCCGTTCGTAGTTCTGCGCGTCCGGGTCGATCGTCCAGACGAGCTGCCCGAAGAGCGCGACGAGGATCATGAAGGCGACCACGAAGGCGCCGACGAGGCCGATGGGATTGCTCCAGCGGCCGAGCCACCGCCTCCTCACCGTGGGCATCGTCGGTGCGACAATCGCCTCGCGAGAAGGCCCTTCGGGCACGAGCTGGCCGCTCACGAGCCGCCCTCTGTCGGATCGGGAGCGCGGAGGGGTGTGGGGAAGCGTGAGGCTCCCCACGTCTTCGAGGAGAAGGGGATACGCGGGAAAGGCATGGTTCCCCACGCGACCGCGAGCCAAGGGCGTGCGGTGCTCACGTCTGAGAGATCCTCGGGTCCAGGACGCCGTACAGGACGTCGACGAAGAGGTTCGCCAGGATGAAGGTCACGGCGATGAGCATCGTTGCGGCCTGGATGAGCGGGTAGTCGCGGTTGAAGACCGCCTGCAGGAGCGTGTTCCCCACTCCCGGGAGCCCGAAGATGATCTCGATGATCGCCGCGCCGCCAAGGAGGACGCCGACCTCGAAGCCGATGATCGTGACGACCGGGATGAGCGCGTTTCGCAGCGCGTGCTTCGAGATGACCTTCCGCCGCGGCACGCCCTTCGCGCGCGCTGTGCGCACGTAGTCCTGGCCCAGCACCTCGAGCATCGTGGTGCGGACCATCCGCATGATGATCGCGAGCGGGAAGACCGAGAGCGCGACCGCGGGCAGGATGAACTGGCTGAGATTCTTGAGCGGGTCATCGAAGGGCGAGACATAGGTGAGCGGCGGCACCCAGCCGAAGGCTCGCGACGTGAAGAGGAGCAGGAGCGTCGCGAGCCAGAAGTTCGGAATGCTCACGCCGACGAGGCCGGTGACGCGCGACGCGTAGTCGTGCGCGGAGTCACGCCGCACCGCTGAGATGACGCCGAACGGGATGCCGATCGCCGTCGCGATGAGCAGAGAGAGGAAGATCAACTCGAGTGTGATCGGCAGCGCGTTCAGGAGGATGTCGGACACGGGCTCCGCGTTACGCAGCGAGTCGCCGAAGTCACCTTGCAACGCGTTCCCCATCCACGAGAAGTACTGGCCCACGTAGGAGCCAGTGAGGCCGAGCTGCTCGCGGGCCGCCTGGCGCTGCTCCTCTGTCGTCGTGATGTCACCGCCGATGAGGACGTCGAGGATGTCCCCGGGGAGGAGCCTGACCATCATGAAGATCGCGATCGAGATGACGATCAGCGTGGGTATCGCGTACAGGATGCGCCGAAGGACGTAGGCGTACACGCCGTCAGGGCCCCGAGCAGCGAGAGGCGCCGCCGAAGCGGCGCCTCTCGCGTAGTGGTCTTCCGGTCACGCCGCCTACTTGATGTAGACGTAACGGATGCCGGTGTTGAAGTCGCTGAACGCGACGTACATGTTGTTCACGCGTCTCCGCACGACCTGGAACTTCTTGACGGTGAACAGCGGAACCTGGATCAGGTCATCGAGCAGCAGGCGCTGGGCCTGCTTGTACATCGGCAGCCGCTTCGCCTGGTCGAGCGTGATGCGGCCGTTGCCGACGAGACGCCACACCTGGACGTTCCGATACTCCGGGTACCAGACGCGGTAGATCGACGCGCTCGGGTTGAACTCGGCGAGGTATCCGTCCACGTCGCCGCGCATGCCGCGAGCAGTGAGATCCCAGTCGAAGTTTCCGCGTCCGTTGTTGGCCGCGAACGTCCCGGGCTCCTGGGCCTCGATCCTCATCTCGATGCCGATGCGGTCGAGCTGTGACTTCATCACGGCAGCCACCTGCTGGAAGTCGAGCGGGGCCGAGAACGTGGTCATCGTGACCTCGAAGCCGTTCGCGAACCCGGCCTGGCGCATGAGCGTGCGCGCCTTCGCCAGGTCGTGCTTCAGCCACTTGCTACGGAGCTCCGACACGGGCAGCGGCCACGGGCCGTAGCCGGGCGGGACGTGCCCCGAGTACTCGCCGTTTCCGCTGTACACGCGGTTGATGATCTCCTGGCGGTTGAGCGCGTGGTTCACGGCCTGCCGCACCCGCTTGTCGTGCCACGGCTTGCGGTCTCCCGGCTTCCACGTCATCTGCAGCTCACGGAACGCCGCGGTGAAGTTGCTGAGCACGCGATAGCCGTTGTTGTTGCGAAACGCACGTGCGCCGTCCGGCGACAGGGTGGCGCCGTCGATCGCCCCGGCGCGCAGGGCCGCGATCCTGGCCTGCTCGTCGGTGAGGACCTTGAAGTTGACGGCGTTCAGGTAGGGCTGCGGCTGCCGCCAGAAGCGCCCGTTGCGGACGAACTCGAGGCGGTCGTTGGGGACGTAGGTCACGAGCCGGAACGGCCCTGTGCCGATGCCCTCGCGCCCCGGATTGACCTGCTGGTACATCCCCTCGGGCACGATCGGGGAGTAGCGTCCCCAGCCGAGGTAGCCGAAGACTCTTGCGTCCGGCGTCTTCAGCCGCATGCGCAAGCGGTACTTCGAGATCACCTCGGTGCGGTCGATCGCGGGGAACTGGCCGAGCACCGCTGTCGATCCTGGCACGGGCGGGTTCGCCTGCAGGTCGAACGAGTACTTGCAGTCTGCGGCCGTGACCTCCTTGCCGTTGTGGAAGCGGAGGCCCTTCTTGAGCGTGAAGACGATCGTCTTCGAGTCGACGACCTCCCATTTCTCCGCGAGCGCCGCGCGGAGGTTGAGCTTCGGGTCCCACTCGAGGAGCGAGTCGTACATGAGCTCCTTGCCCCAGTGGTTCGCGGTGAGGATGCCGCCGAACGGCGCGATGTGCGCCGGATCCTGCTCGAGGGCCCAGTTGAGCGTCCCGCCGCGCGGAATCCTCTGCGCCGTTCCGCCGACGGATGCCTTTGCTGTCTTGGCGCCGATCGCGCTCGCTACGAGCGCTCCCGCGCCAACGGTTCCGGCTCGGGCGAGCAACTCACGCCGAGTGAGGTCGCCCTCCACCTGGGTGTCGGGTATGGGTTTGTCGGACACGTTTCCCTTCAACTCCTTTCTGCGGGCCGTCACAAGATCTGGCCAACCCGCGGTGCACGCCCCCCGATGTCGTCGTAAAAGACGGATTCGCGGAGGGAAAGTTGCGAAAGACGGTCGAGGGCTTCCGGGTCGAGATCGACTCCGAGACCCGGTCCATGGGGGACGTCGACGGTCCCCCGATCCACGTCGAGACGGTCGACGAGGACGTCGTCCAGCTGTAGGGGGTAGTGAGTGTCGATCGAGAAGGGAAAGCTCTCCGAGGAAGCGGCGAGATGGACGTTGGCCGCGGTCGCGACGCCGAGCTCCGCCCAGCTCCCGATCACGCACCACTTCCCGGCTGCGTCGGCGAGTGCGGCGATCTGACGGGCCCCGAGGAGGCCGCCGGCCTCGGACGGGTAGACCACGAAGACGTCACACGCGTCGGCACGGACGAGCTCGAGCGCGGAGCGTAGGTCCGTGCACGCCTCGTCCGCCCCGATCGGGACGGCAACGGAGCGGCGCACCTGCGCGAGGCCCTCTACGTCGAAGTCGGGCACCGGCTGCTCGACGTACTGCAGCTCGAACTTCTCGAGCCCGCGGATCCAGCGCACGGCGGTCGGGACGCTCCACATCATGTTCGCGTCGATCCGGATCGGAACCTCTATGCCGACGGCGTCCCGAATGGCCGCGAGTGTGTCGTGATCCTGGCCGAAGTCCCGACCGACTTTGAGCTTCAGCTCGGTGAACCCGGCCTCGACGAACGCGGCCGCGCGGGCGGCGTTGACCTCGGGCTCGTCGATGAAGAGGTAGCCGACTGCGGGGACCTCGTCGCGGCAGACTCCTCCGAGCAGGTCGGCGACACTCACGCCGAGCGCCTTGCCCTTGAGGTCGAGGAGTGCCATCTCGATGCCACTGATCGCGTACGCGGCTATACGGCTCCAGTTGCGGGAGAACTCCTGCATGCGCCGGACGAGCCAGTCGACGCGGCGCGGATCCTGGTCGAGGAGGAACTGCGTGAGCTCCGTCTCGACGATCGTGCGGATGGTCGGGAGCGTCGGCCCCGGGCACTCGCCGATGCCGACGAGTCCCTCGTCGGTCGCGATCTGCACGACGATCCCGGATGCGGACTGTCGCGTTCCGCCCGCCCAGACGAGTGGCGTCGTCACGGGCACCCGGCACGTCGTGGTGTCCACTTTGGTGATCCGCACCAGCGCGGTTACACTACGGCGGCCCCGTGAGATTGTCAACCATCGACCGATTGTCAACAATCCCCGCGTAGGCACCGTGCCCAGGCGAACATCGAGCAACGGTCAGATGCCTCGACGCCAGCAGGTGCTCGACATCCTGCGCAGCGAGATCATGACGGGCCGCTACGCGCCGGGCGCGCGACTCATCGAGGCCACCATCTCCGAGGAGCTCGGGACGAGCCGCGGACCGGTGCGCGAGGCACTCCGCCAGCTCGAGCACGAGGGGCTCGTCGACGCTGTGCCGTATCGCGGCGCCGTCGTTCTGGACGTCTCGGACGAGGAGGTGCAGGAGGTCCTCATCCCGATCCGGCTCACGCTCGAGAGCTTCTCGTTCGGCAAGGCGCTGGAGCTCATGACCGAGGACGACTACGGCGAGCTCGCGAAGCAGCTCTGGCTCATGGAGGAAGGCGCGCGCAAGAACGACCTCCAGCAGGTGGTGGAGGCCGACCTCGCTTTCCACGAGATCGTCATCATCGGATCGGGACGGCACACGATGCAGGTCTGGCGCAGCATCTGGCCGCGCATCCGCAGCTACTTCATCCGCTACGGGCGCTTCCGCGACCTGGAATCGATCGTCGACGAGCACCGCGAGCTGCTCGACGCGCTCCGAAGTCGCGATCGCGACACGATGATGGGTGTGCTCGAGCGCCATATCGCCGTTCCCGTACCCGCGTCGCGCCCGGTCGTGGGCGAGGAGCGCTGAGGCGAGGTGGAGACCACGGACCTGCTCCGCGTCGAGAACCTCCAGACCTGGTTCTTCACGCATGCCGGCGTGCTGCGCGCGGTGGACGGCGTCGACCTGAGCATCCGCACGGGCGCGACGCTCGGTCTCGTCGGCGAGTCGGGAAGCGGCAAGTCGGTCACGGCGCTGTCGGTCATGCGGCTCGTGGAGACACCCGGCCGCATCGAGCGTGGGAGCCGGATCCTCCTCGAGGGGCGGGATCTCATGGAGCTCGAGGAGCGTGCGATGGAGAAGGTGCGCGGCAAGGAGATCTCGATGATCTTCCAGGAGCCGATGACGTCGCTGAACCCCGTGTTCACCGTGGGTGATCAGATCGCCGAGGCCGTCAAGCTCCACGAGGGGCTCGGCACGAAGGATGCGTGGGCGAAGGGCGTCGAGATGCTACGGCTCGTCGGGATCCCGTCCGCGGAGCGGCGCGCCCACGACTACCCGCACCAGATGTCCGGCGGTATGCGCCAGCGGGTCATGATCGCGATGGCGCTCTCGTGCAACCCGAAGCTCCTGATCGCCGACGAGCCCACGACCGCGCTCGACGTGACGGTGCAGGCACAGATCCTCGAGCTGATGAAGGAGCTGCGCGAGCGGCTCGGCATGTCCATCCTGCTCATCACACACGACCTGGGCGTGATCGCCGAGATGGTCGACGAGGTTGCCGTGATGTACGCCGGTCGCATCGTCGAGCGCGGCCCCGTGGCCGACGTCTTCGCGAACCCGCAGCATCCCTACACCGAAGCCTTGCTGCGGTCGATCCCCGTGGTCGGCATGACGTACGCCGAGCCGCTGAAGGCGATTCGCGGGATGATCCCGAACCCGCTCGAGTGGCCGGCAGGCTGCCGCTTCGCCCCGCGCTGCGACTACACGTTCGACCGCTGCCTGACCGACGATCCACCACTGCTCGCAGCGGGTCGGCAGCAGTCGGCGTGCTGGCTCTGCGAGCCGGGCTGGCGAGCGACCGCGAGCGCGCAGGTGGCGTCGTGATCGAAGACAACGGCCCCGGCGTCCTTCTCCGCACGGTCGGGCTGAAGAAGTACTTCCCGGTGCGCAAAGGCCTCTTCGGACGCACGGCCGGCTACCTCCAGGCCGTCGACGGCGTCGACCTCGAGATCCGGCAGGGCGAGACTCTGGGGCTCGTCGGCGAGTCCGGATGCGGGAAGTCCACGCTCGGCCGCGTCGTCCTTCGGCTCCTCGAGCCGACGGCGGGCTCGATCGAGTTCGACGGCAACGAGCTGACGAAGCTCCGAAGCCGCGCACTCAAGCCGTATCGCAGGAACATGCAGATCGTCTTCCAGGACTCCGTGGGGTCGCTCGACCCGCGCATGCGCGTCCGCGACATCGTGGGAGAGGGCCTGGCGATCCACGGCGTCGGCTCGAAGGCGGAACGCGACACGCTCGTGCTCGACACCCTCGAACGCGTCGGCCTCAGCCGCGAGGTGGCCGGCCGCTATCCGCACCAGTTCAGCGGCGG
>JBGSXQ010000482.1:0-3493 GCA_041751315.1 Gaiellaceae bacterium
CGCCTCGCCGGGTCTGCGGCGACGGGCTATCGGTCGACCGTGGGCTAGACTGCCTGCCCCGCGCCCGTAGCTCAGGGGATAGAGCGCTGCCCTGCGGAGGCAGAGGTCGCATGTTCGAATCATGCCGGGCGCACTTCGCGCTCCCCGAGACGGAGCGGTGCGTGTCGAGGAACCTCGGCGCGCACGTAGGCCAGCGCGATGACCTGGTCGCCGTCGAGAGCGGCGCTCGTGACTCTCCCCACGACCTTCTCGCCGACCGTCAGCTCGGCGTCGTACTCGGGCAGCTCCGAGCCGTCGATCGCGAGCACGCGAAGCGTCCGGACGACGCGGCCGCGGTAGTGCTGCCGCGCGACCGGCTCCTGTCCGGGGTAGCAGCCCTTCTCGAAGTCGATCGCTCGAGCGTCGAGACCGGCTTCCGCGGGCATCACACGATCGTCGATCTCCCGGCCGAAGCGGGGAGTCCCCGCGCGGATGCGCAGGAGCTCGAGCTCGTCCTCGCCGAGCGTCGGCTCGGCTTCCGCGTCGAGCACCTCGATGGCCGGCACCCCGTAGTCGCGCGTGCGCATCCCCTCGACTCCACCGAGCGCGATGAGCGACGAGTGCTCCTCGAGCTCGATCTCGCACTTAGCCGCGAGGCGAGATCGCAGGAGCGTGGAGCGCACACGCTCGCCGAGCCCTTCCTCGGTCAGGAGGAGATAGTCGTCCACCGCCCGACGAAGCACCACGAGCGGCGCGATGACGCGCGCCTTCGCCGTCAGCAGGAGCGCCTCACAGGCATCGCCGATCGCAAGAGCTTCGACGTCGTTCGAGACCATCGCCTGGAGGTACGAAGCCGAATCCGGACCGCGTACGCCGACGTAGTCACGAGACCGCCGGGCTACTTGGGTGGTCAGGACGCTCACGAGGACTAGTGTTGCAGTCGTGTTCCGGGCGAGGGCCGAGCGGAAGGTGCGGGATGCCGGGTACGACCCGGCACGGCTCCCGCCAGGCCAGTACCTGACGGACAAATGGCCCGTCCTGCACGCAGGATCGATCCCGACCACCGATCTCGCAACGTGGGACTTCGTCGTCGACGGCGAGGTCGAGACTCCGCTTCGCCTCTCGTGGGACGAGCTGAACGCCCTGCCGCGCACCTCGCACACGCAGGACATCCACTGCGTCACGCGCTGGAGCCGCTTCGACGTCACATTCGAAGGCGTGCACTGGAGCGCGCTCGAGCCGCTCGTCGATCCGTTGCCGTCAGCGCGATTCGTGGTCGCCCACGCGGAGGAGGGCTACACGGCGAACGTTCCCATCTCGTTTCTCCGCGACCCCCTGTCCCTGATCGCAACGCACGCCGATGGCGAGCCCTTGACTCCCGAGCACGGAGGCCCGCTCCGGCTCGTCATCCCGGGCAAGTACTTCTGGAAGAGCGCCAAGTGGCTGCGCGGCATCGAGCTCACCGCCGACGACCGGCCCGGCTTCTGGGAGCGCTACGGCTACCACAACGATGCCGACCCCTTCGCAGAGGAGCGCTACGGCTTCTGATCCGAACGAGTGATTCGCCGATTCCCCCCAAAAGGGGGACGAGCCGAGACCCGGTTCCGACGAAAACCTGAGTACCCAATCCTCCCCAGTTCTTCCCCTCGAGTGGCCGTCCCAGCGGCCACTCTTCTTTTTGGGTTCCGTGACACTCGGGCAGGTGCGCAGGGGCATACTTCGACCGTCATGAGCGAGTCGATTTCGCTGACCGCTGTCTACACGCCCGACGAGAACGGGTGGACGATGGCCCAGCTCGCCGAGTGGCCGGCTGTGGTGACGTGCGGCAGAACAGTCGACGAGGCACGCGAGATGCTCCTCGACGCTGCGCACGAGATGGTCGCCTCGTACCGCTCCGAAGGCAGGAAGCCGCCGATAGGCGGCGGGCACACCGAGAAGCTCACGATCGACATCGCCGCCGCTTGAGGCGGATCGACCTCGAGCGCTATTTCCGCGACCACGGGTGCGAGCTGCTTCGTGAGGGCGGCCGCCACTCGATCTGGCAGAACCCGTCGCTCGATCTGAGGGCGTCGGTCCCTCGCCATCGCGAGATCCCGATCGGGACGGCTCGCGCGATCTGCCGTCTGCTCGGGATCCCTCGCCCGCCGAGCAGCTGATAGAAACGAAGAAGGGCCCGGCGCGAGCTGGCCCTTCGACGTTGTTCGGATCAGAGAAGGGACCCTGAGTCTAAACCCGCTCAGTCGCCACTCGGGCCGAGCGCCGAAGAGCGATTCACTCGCCTGTGGGCCGGTTACGCTCGGGCAGGCAGTGTGTTCGATCTCGCACTCGAGCTGCGGCGGCTCGTCGTCATGCAGAGTTCGCAGCAGCGTCCGCGTCAACCTCCGCAGCCACCCCCGCGCCTAACAGATGTCAGAGGAGCTCATCGGAGCTGCGGCGCTCACCTCGCGTTACGTGCTGGGTTTCGTTCTTCTTGCCGCGGCGGTCCCGAAGCTCGCTGACCGACGCGAGTTCGAGAACGCGGTAAGGAACTACCGCCTGCTGCCCGATCGTGTGGCACCCATGGTTGCGGCGTGGCTGCCGCGGCTCGAGCTCGTGTGTGCGCTGGCGTTGCTCCTCGGCGTGGCCGTTGCCGTGTTCGCAGGCCTGGCCGCTCTTCTGCTCGGCACGTTTGCGGTGGCGATCGCCGTCAATCTCGTGCGCGGACGCAGCAGACCTGCAGTTTCGGAAGCTCGAGCCACGCATCGGCTCGATCTACTGGGACCGGTACGAGGTGCCCGGCGGCGAGGTCTTGAAGACGCCTGTGATGAACATCGTCGGCCGCTACGACCCCTCCAAGCTGCCCGGCTTCAGCCCGCTCTCGGAGGTGCCGCTCGAGACCTACTACCCGCCCGAGCTGCTCCCCGCTGACGAGAAGAGCAAGCGCGCACTCGGCGGAAAGCCGCTTCTGCCCTCGACCAACATCGGCGACTACGTCGCTCAGCCGCCGCTCTTTCTGACGACGCTCGAGGGGATGAAGCCCTTCCTCAACCCCAGGTACTACGCGGGCGCCAAGCCCGGCCGTCCGATCAGCGTGATCCGCGTGCGGGTGAAGGGCGTGACCGGCCCCGACGAGCTCTCCCAGGCGCGCATCCGCCAGGTGGCGACCGAGATCCACGAGCGCACGGGCCTGCAGGTGGACATCACCGCCGGCTCCTCTCCGCGCAAGCTCCTGGTCGAGCTTCCCGCCGGCAAGTTCGGCCGACCCGAGCTCCTGCTGCAGGAGGGCTGGTCGAAGAAGGGCGTCTCGGTGAGCTTCCTGCAGGGCCTCGACACAAAGCGCCTGGGCCTGCTCTCGCTCATCCTCGTCAGCTGCACCTTCTTCCTCGCAAACGGCGCCTTTGCCTCCGTGCGCGGCCGGCGCACCGAGATCGGCACGCTTCGCTGTCTGGGCTGGCCGGGGTGGGCGATCTTCGCCGTCGTCATGGCCGAGCTCGTCCTCGTCGGGGTCCTCGCCGGGCTCGCCGCCGCCGGCCTC
>JBGSXQ010000483.1:0-12037 GCA_041751315.1 Gaiellaceae bacterium
CGATCTCGAATGAGATCGCCGAGGGCGATCGGGCGCGATGGCGGATCGGGCGGGCGCTCGAGGCTCTGGCCGACGCGCTCCCGCGCGTGCTCGACGCCGCAGCGAAGTAGCCTCTCCGCCCATGGCGCGGGGAGGAAAACGGGTCGAGCGGCCCCTCCCGCCGCCGCTTCCTCCCGAGACGCGAACCGTCGGCCAGCTCGTCGCGGAGTCGATTCGGCTCTACGGCAGGCACTTCATGCGTGCGCTCCCACTCGGAATCGTCGTCGCCGCCGTCAACCAGCTCACGATCGACGCAGAGCGATTCGTCGTAGGGGGCATCTTGCTCGTGGCGGCGCCGATCTTCTCGGCCGCGTACGCGTATGCCTGTCGACTGGAGGCCGAGCATCCCGTTCCGACGCGCTCGTGGATCGTCGCGATCGCGACCGGCTCGCTCGTCTTCGTCCCGGCCGCGCTGCTCTTCCCGTGGTTCGCCCTCGCTGCGGTTCTCTGGCTCGGGCTGGTCGGTTTGACCGTGCCTGCGGCCATCCGCGAGGGCACGTCGTTCACTGGGTCACTGCGGAGGGGGCTCGAGCTCGGGCGGGCCGACTACGTGCATGCGGCCGGATCGCTCGCGGCCCTCGTGATCCTCTTCTTCATCATGCGCTTCGGGCTCGCGCTGCTCCTCGAGTCGCAGGCGGACAACACCGTGCGTACCGCGATCTTCCTCGCGGACACGGTGCTCGCGCCGCTCCTCTTCCTCGGCGGCGCGCTTCTCTACGTCGACCAGGAGGCCCGGTCACGCTCGCGCGGCCAGCGACCGAAAAAGTGAGACGCCGACGTATCTCACGCGCCCCATCGCCAAGGTGTCGATCGCGCTGGGCGCGGTCGAAGAGCTGCTCGCGTCGTTCGAGCCCTGAACAGAGAGACCGAGACAGCAAGAGGGCCCCGTTGCCGGAGCCCTCTTGGATGGCGACGCTGCTTGCGCCGCTACACGAGCCCCTGGTTCTTCCACTTGCGGTAGATCGCGTTCGCCTTCCGCGCGAAGGCGGAAACCCCTTCGGCGGGCGTCATCTTGCCCTGGGCGACCTCGGCGAACATCTGCGGGAGCAGCCAGGTCTGGAAGATCTCGTCGATTACCGGGGTCGTGTTGCCCGGATGGCCCGGGTTCGTGGTGTATTTCTCGGCGATCGTCGTCAGGATCGTGTACTTGCCCTTCGGCTTGTGCGGATCCTGTGCGGTCATTCGGCGGATCTCCTTGAAGCCGCCCTTGATCGCACCCGTCCACGCCGGGAAGTTGTAGTACCCGCTGCGAATGAAGTGCTCGCGGTAGGCGAGCTGCTGGTCCACGAGGTACTTCTTCGCGGCCTCCTTGTTCTTCGCGAACTTCCACATCACGAAGACGCCCATCACGTGCTCGTTACCCAAGCGCATCACCGGGCCGCGTGGGATCGAGGCCAGCCACGTGTCGTCCGCAAGAGCAGTGTTCCCGGAGTTCTCGGCTGACCGTGCGATCGAGATCGCGTTCAGCGCGACCGAGAGCCGACCGGCGAGGAACGCCTGATTGTTCGACGCGGCCGTCCAGGCGAAGACCTCGTCGGACATGCCGTTCCGGTAGATGTCGCGCATCACCTGCAGCGCCTGAATCGCGCCCTTGCGGTTCGAGCCCTGCCCGATGACGATGCGGTTCTCCTCGTTCTGGATGAAACCGCCATAGCAGTACAGAAGCGACGCGAGAAGCATGTTCGAGTCGATCTCGTTCGACATGCCCAGCCCGACGGGATGCCCGATCGCCTTGAGCTTGGGGGCACCCTTCCGCAGGTCCTCCCAAGTATTGAGGCTCACGCCGGCCTCCTGCAGGTAGCTGCGCCGGTACTGAACCGGATCGGGTGCGTAGTCGTCCGGGAAGCCGTAGAACTGCTTCGTCTTCGGGTTGTACGTGCTCTTCCTTGCGACCTTCGTCATCGGGCCGAGCTTTTTCGTCACCTCCTGCACGATGTCGTTCAGGGGGACGACCTGCTTCTGAAACGTCGACGGCGGCGAGATGAACCAGAACAGGTCGTGGCCCGACTGGGCGGCGACCTGTGACGCGGCGGTGCTGTACAGCAGCGCGTTGTTGATGTGGTCGACCTTCACCTCGACGTCGTTCGCCTCGCCCCAGCGCTTGATGTACGTATTGTCGAGCCACTGGTCGTACGCGGGGACGAAGTGGGCCCACTGCATGATCCTGAGATCACCCGCGAGCTGTTTCTTCGCGAACTTCATCGGGCCTGCGAACCCGAAGGACTTCTCCGGAAGAGCGCCGAACATCCCGACGGCGAACGCCGCGGCGGTGCCCTTCTTGAGCAGGTCACTCCGGGTCAGTGCCGAGCTCTCTTGCACGAGCTCGTCGGATGCGTCTGCCACGAGTACCTCCTTTCGACTCGATTCTCTAACGAAATGCCCCTCCTGTAAAGCCCTTGATGAAACGGTCGAGAAACGCGTTGTAGAGCAGCGCGAGCGGGATCGCCGGGATCAGCGTGGCGGCCATGAGCGACTGCCAGAAGAAGACGTCCCCACGGATCAGGTCGTTCGGGATGCCTGCGGACACAGTGCGCTGCTCCGAGCTCGAGATGAACGTGAACGCGTAGATGAACTCGTTGACGCACAGCGAGAAGGCGAAGATCACCACGGTGAGGATCCCGGGCAGCGAGATCGGGAGGATGATCAGGTAGAGCGCCTTCAGGCGGGAGGCGCCGTCGACCAACGCGGCGTCCTCCAGCTCCTGGGGGATGGTCTTGAAGAACCCCATGAGGAGCCAGGTGGCGAAGGGGACCGTGAAGGACGGGTAGATCAGGATCAGCGACCAGAGCGAGTCCTTCAGGTCGAGCTGGGTGATCAGCCGCGAGAGCGGAAGGAAGAGCAGCGTCGGCGGGACGAGGTAGATGAGGAAGATCCCGACTCCCGCGGTCTGTCCCCAGCCGCCGGCGAGCCGCGCGAGCGCGTAGCCGGCTGGCATGGCGAGGAGCAGCGTGATACCGACGACGGCCGCGCCGACGAGCAGGGTGTTCAGGAGCCACTTCGGATAGTTCGTGTCCTCGAACAGGAACCTGACGTGCTCGGTCGTCGCGTAGTTCCAGAAGTCCCAGTGGAAGCCGCCCTCGAGGTCGTTGTAGAGGTACGGCGAGTGCTCGACGTTCGCGAGGTCGAGGTTCGTCTTGAACATGGTCACGAGCGCGAAGTAGAAGGGGAACGCGAGCAGGATTGCGAACGGCACGACGACGGCGTACGTCATGCTCTTCTGGCGCAACGTCATCGGGTCACGACACCTGGGCCCTGCGCGCGAAGAACAGCATCGCGACGCTGACGACGACGAGCAGTGGGAAGAGGAAGAGCGAGATGGCAGCGCCCTCGCCGAGGGAGCCGCCGTCGATCCCGATCGCGTACGCCCAGGTCGGGAGCACCTGCGTGGAGTTGAACGGCCCGCCACGGGTGAGGAGGTAGACGACGGCGAAGTCGACCGCGGTGAAAACGATTCCGAACAGCACGGCCACGAGCGCGATCGGGAGCTGCAGTGGGATGTCGACGTACCAGAGCTTCTTCACTCCGGTCGCGCCGTCGATCTTCGCCGCGTCCTCGACCTCGTTAGGGATCGACGCGCGTCCTGCGATGAAGATCACCACGGCGAACGGGAGGATCCGCCAGGCATGGACGAGCGTGACCGCGATGAGCGCAAGGTTGGGCCGGCCGAGCCATTGCAGCGGCACCTGGGCGTCCTCCTCGAGATTCACGGCGCTCAGCAGCCAGACGAGGCCGTTGTCGAGGTGGAGTCGTGCGAGCGACCAGTTCACGACGCTGTAGAGCGAGTCGAGGAGCCACAGCCAGGCGATCGTCGAGAGGACGACCGGAGCCGCCCACGGCAGCACGACGAAGAAGCGGATGAACCACTTGCCGCGGAAGTTGCGGACGAGGAAGTTCGAAAGAACGGCCGCGCAGACGAGCACGATGGCCTGCGAGGCGAACGTGAAGATGAGGGTGTTGCGGAGCGCGCGCCGGAAGTTGTCGTCGTGCCAGGCGGTCGTGAAGTTCTCGAAGCCGACCCAGTCGCCCGTCAGCGAGCCGCCGATCGCGTTCGTGAAGCTGAGGTAGACGGCCCAGGCGAACGGAACGCCCACGACGAGCGCCATGAAAACGACGGCCGGAGCGATGAGCAGGGGTGCGAGAACGCGGCGGCTCTCGAGCATGTGCCGCCAGCGGCCGTGGACGGGCTTCGCTCCAGCAGCCTGCGCTTCCATCGGACCGCGCCGATGCTATTAGATTCCAGACTGGAGATGGCGGAGATCGTTCTCGAGCAGCTGACGAAGGTGTACCCCGACGGCACCGAGGCCGTCACTGCGCTCGACCTCGAGATCGCAGCCGGCGAGTTCGTCGTCTTTGTCGGGCCGTCGGGGTGCGGGAAGACCACCGCGCTTCGCATGGTCGCGGGCCTGGAGACGATCACGTCCGGCACGGTGAAGATCGACGGGCAGGTCGTGAACGATCTTCCTCCGAAGGATCGCGACATCGCGATGGTCTTCCAGAACTACGCGCTCTATCCACACATGAACGCGCACAGGAACATGGGCTTCGCGCTCAAGATGCGGGGCCTCCCGAAGGACGAGATCGACCGTCGCGTCCGCGAAGCCGCACGGATTCTGGGGCTCACGGAGTCGCTGCAGAAGAAGCCGCGGACGCTTTCCGGCGGTCAGCGCCAGCGCGTCGCGATGGGACGCGCGATCGTGCGCAAACCGCAGGCGTTCCTCATGGACGAGCCTCTCTCGAACCTCGATGCGAAGCTCCGCGTCGAGATGCGAGCCGAGATCGCGCGGATCCAGCGAGACCTCGCCGTGACGACGGTCTACGTGACGCACGACCAGACCGAGGCGATGACGATGGGAGACCGGTGTGCCGTCATGCGGGGCGGGCTCCTCCAGCAGGTCGCCTCACCCCAGGAGCTCTACGAGCGGCCGCGCAAGCTCTTCGTCGCCGAGTTCATCGGCTCGCCTGCGATGAACCTCGTCGAAGCAGGGCTCGAGCGGTCGAACGGCGACCTGTGGGCGCGCTTCGGCGACCAGCGGCTCCGTCTGACCGAGGCAACATTCGCACGCAACCCGGGGCTGGATCGCTTCGAGGGGCGTCGCGTCGCCCTGGGGATCCGGCCCGAAGACATGGAAGATGCTGCGATCGCCCCCGAGTCGTCTGCAGATGAGCGGCTGTCAGTCGTCTGCGACATCCGCGAGGACATGGGCTCGGAGGTGTATGTGCACTTCGACCTCGCTGCGGAGCCGGTCGAGACGCAAGAGGTTCTCGAGGCGCACGTGGTCGACGCGCCCGAAGATGCGAAGACGCGGCTCGCCGCGGAGCGGGCGCGTGGCGCGGGAGCTCGTTTCGTGGCTCGCGTCGACCGCGCGACACGTGCGCGGGAGCAGGAGCCCTTGGACCTCGCGGTCGACGTCGGGCGGCTGCACTTCTTCGACCTGGAGACCGGGCTGCGTGTCGACGCAGCGTAGGGCGGGGGTGAAGACGGGTCTGGTGCTTTTGTGGTGAAGACGCGGGATATGTAGTCTCAGAGCGAATCGTGGCCGCCGTGACGTTCGACAACGTCGGCAAGGTTTACGCCGACGGCACCCGGGCCGTGTCGGGGATGAATCTCGAGATCCGCGACGGCGAGTTCATGGTCCTCGTGGGGCCGTCCGGATGTGGCAAGACCACCGCGCTGCGGATGGTCGCCGGGCTCGAGGACATCTCCGAGGGCGCGCTCCTCATCGGGGACAGGGTGATCAACAAGCTCCCGGCGCGGGACCGCGACATCGCGATGGTGTTCCAGAGCTACGCGCTCTACCCTCATCTCACGGTTTTCGACAACATCGCGTTCGGGCTCCGCCTGCGGAAGGCGCCGAAGGACGAGATCGACGCGCGCGTGCGCGAGGCTGCCCGCGTCCTCGGGCTCGAGGAGCACCTCGATCGCAAGCCACGGGCACTCTCGGGAGGACAGCGACAGCGTGTGGCGATGGGCAGGGCGATCGTGAGGCAGCCCCAGGCGTACCTCATGGACGAGCCGCTGTCGAACCTCGACGCGAAGCTCCGCGTTCACATGCGCGCGGAGATCTCCGCCCTCCAGCACGAGCTCGGCGTGACGACCATCTACGTGACGCACGACCAGGTCGAGGCGATGACCATGGGCGACCGCGTCTCCGTCATGCGCAAGGGAGAGCTGCAGCAGGTCGCTCCGCCGCAGGAGCTCTACGAGCGCCCGGTCAACCTCTTCGTCGGCGGATTCATCGGCTCGCCCGCGATGAACATGGTCGAGGCCGCGGTCGAGCGCCGGAACGGCTCGGTCGTGCTCGACGTCGGAAGCCAGAGCCTCACGCTTACCGGCGAGCTCCTCCGCAGCCGTCCCGCGCTCGAGAGCTACGTCGGCCGCAAGGTCGTCCTCGGCATACGGCCGGAGGGCCTCGAGGACGCCGCGCTCGAGCCGGAGACGCCGCCGGAGCGGCGCATCCAGGGCGTCGTCGTCCTCCGCGAGCCGCTCGGCTCGGAGATCGTCGCGCACTTCGAGGTCGACGCTCCACCTGCGCTGACGGAGGACGTCCGCGAGCTCGCACGCGACGTCGGGCAGGAGAGCACGGTGCAGACGGCGACGACCGACGACGACGGCGGCAAGACGACGATGGTGGGCCGCTTCGGTCCGCGCTCGCGCATTCGCAACGGCGACGTGATCGACGTCGCCGTCGACTCGAGCGCGATTCACTTCTTCGATCTGGAAACGGGACTCGGCATCTATGGGCAGAGCTGATCGGCTCCGCTCGAGGAAGGAGCTTCATCGATGAGATCGCGATGGTTCGTTCTCGTAGTACTCGTCGCCGCACTTTCGCTCGTCGCGGCGGGTTGTGGTGGGGATGACGGCGGGGGTGGCGCCGAGGGCAGCGAGGACGTAACCGGCGACATCTCGATCATGGCGATCTGGGGCGGCGCCGAGCAGGCCTCATTCGAGGCGGTCATCGCCGGCTTCAGCGAGCAGTACCCGAACGTGAACGTCACGTACACGTCGGGGGGCGACAACCTCGCGCCGCTCCTCTCGAGCGCGGTCGAGGGAGGCAACCCACCGGACCTCGCCGCGATCGCCCAGCCGGGCCTCATCGCCCAGTTCGCCGAGCAGGGTGCGATACAGCCGATCGACGATCTTCGCGACGGGATCGTCGAGAACTTCGGAGAGTCCGTCGCGGACGTCGGTGCGGTCGACGGCACGCAGTACGGCGTCATGTTCAAGGGGTCCAACAAGGCAACTGTCTGGTACAACGTCGCCGCTTTCGAGGAAGCAGGCGTCGAGCCGCCGGAGACCTGGGAAGAGCTCATCGAGGTCGCCACGACGTTGAAGGCAGCCGGCATCACGCCCTTCTCCGTCGGCGTCGACGTGGGCTGGCCGATCACGGACCTCTTCGAGAACGTCTACGTCCGCACGGCCGGGCCCGAGATGTACGACCAGCTCGTCAACCACGAGATCCCCTGGACCGACCAGTCCGTCAAGGACGCGCTCGCGGTCATGGCGGAGATCTTCGGCGATCCGGCGAACCTCGCAGGCGGCACGGAGACCACGCTCGAGACGGACATGCCGTCCTCGGTCGCCAAGGTGTTCAGCCAGGATCCCGGCGCCGCGATGGTCATCATCGGCGACTTCGCCCCGGGGGTCGTCACGGACAACCCGCTCGAGCCGGAGACCGGGTACGACGTGTTCACGTTCCCGTCGATCGACGGGTCTGGCCCAGCGGTCGTCGGAAGCGGCGACATCTTCGTGAAGTTCCGCGACAGCCCCGCCGCCGACGCGTTCCTCGAGTACCTGACCACCGCCGAGGCGGCCGAGATCTGGGCCGAGCGCGGCGGCTTCTCGTCGCCGAACACGAACCTCGACGCCGGTGTCTACCCGGACGAGATCACGCGGACGACGGCGGGCGGGCTCGCCGAGGCCGAGACCTTCCGCTTCGACGGGTCCGATCTCATGCCGTCCGCCTTCGGTGGAACGCCCGGTCAGGGCTTCTGGAAGGGGATGATCGACTTCGTGGCCAACCCGGACGACATCGACGGGATCACGCAGCAGCTGGAGAGGGCTGCGACGCAGGCGTACGGCAGCTAGGCGCGGCTCCGTGAGCGAGTCCGCAGCAACGGCGGAAGCCCCCACCGCGGGGCTTCCGCCCGGGCAGGGCGAGGAGGCCGGCTTCTTCCAGAGGCACGGGGTCACCCTCGTCTTTCTGCTGCCGGCGCTCGCGCTGCTCGGCGTCTGGATCGTCTACCCGACGATCCGCACCATCGTCCGCAGCTTCTACGACCGCGGCGGGGACGAGTTCATCGGCCTCGACAACTACCGGACCCTGTTCACGGACGACACGCTGCTCACGGCGATCAAGAACAACATGCTCTGGCTGCTCGTCGTGCCGTTCTTCGTCACGGCGGTCGGCCTCGTCTTCGCCGTCCTCCTCGAGCGGATTCGCTTCTCCGTCGCGTTCAAGGTCGTCGTCTTCATGCCCATGGCGATCTCCCTGTTCGCGGCCGGGGTGATCTGGCGTCTCATGTACGAGAAGGACCCGTCACAGGGAAGCGTGAACGCCGCCATCGCGGTGGTCGCCGACGCCGTGTCGCCCCCGGGCGTGCTCGCGGCCGCGCAGCCCTCGACGGAGGCGATCTCCACGGACGCCGGAGGCGCCCTCGTGCTCGAGCAGCCGGTCGAGCCGGGAGGCGTGGCACGGCTCGGCCTCACAGGGATCCGCGCCTCGGACGTCCCTGACGACGCCGTCCAGGCGGTCGTCCCCGAAGCGCTCTCCGGCGGCATCAACGGAGTCGTCTGGAGAGACTTCACTCCCGGCGGCGGCACGCCAGGGCAGGTCGACGTGGAGGAGCTCGGGCTCCCAGGCGTCACTGTCGAGCTGCGCGGCGCCGAGAGTGGGCCGGTCGCGCAGGAGACCACCGAGCCCGACGGAACCTTCGCGTTCGAGGACGTGGAGCCAGGCACCTACGAGGTCGCTATCGGCGCCACGACGTTCCGCGAGTCCTACGCCGGAGCTTCGTGGCTCGGGCAGAGCCTGATCACGCCGGCGATCATGATGGCCTACGTCTGGGTCTGGGCAGGCTTCGCGATGGTCGTGATCGCAGCGGGGCTGGCCGCCATCCCACGCGACCTGCTCGAGGCTGCGCGGACGGATGGTGCGACGGAGTGGCAGGTGTTCCGCCGCGTGACCATCCCGCTCCTCATGCCCGTGATCGCGGTCGTCTTCATCACGATGCTCATATACGTCCTCAAGGTCTTCGACATCGTGATCGCGATCGCGCCGGGATCCGTGCAGGACGATGCGAACGTCATCGCCCTCGCGATGTGGCGCACGTCCTTCGGTGGCGTGAACGACTTCGGGCTCGGCGCCGCGATCGCGGTGTTCCTGTTCCTGCTCGTCATCCCGATCCTCGCCCTCAACATCCGCCGCTTCCGGAGGGAGGTCTGATGTCGACCGCCGAGACCGCGATCGACGGCCCGCTCGAGGTCGCGGCCGAGCAGCGGGAGCCGCTGTCCGGCAAGATCATCCGCCTCCTGTCGAGGACGCCCGTCTACCTCTTCCTCGCGTTCGTCGGGCTGCTCTGGCTCGTGCCCACCCTCGGGCTCCTCTTCACCTCGCTCTTGCCCTCCTCGATCGTGGGAACGACCGGGTGGTGGGAGGTCGTTTTCCAGCCGAGCCTCGCCACTCTCGACAACTACGGTGCGATCTTCGACAACGAGGCGATCACGTCGGCGGTCTGGACGACGCTCTGGATCTCGCTCGGGGCCACGATCATCCCGATCTTCATCGCATCGCTGGCCGCGTACGCCTTCGCGTGGCTCGAGTTCCCGGGCCGCGTCTGGCTCTTCCTCGTCGTGGTGGCGCTGCTCGTCGTCCCGATCCAGATGGCGCTCATCCCGATCTTCTCGCTCTACAACTCGCTCGGCCTCTTCGACACGATCGCGGGGCTCGTCCTCTTCCACACGGCCTTCGGCCTGCCGTTCGCGATCTTCCTCCTACGAAACTTCTTCATCGGGATCCCCCGGGATCTGCTCGAGGCGGCCAGGATCGACGGCGCCTCGGAGTTCCGCATCTTCTTCCGCGTGATCCTTCCGCTCGGGCTGCCGGCGATCGCCTCGCTCGCGATCTTCCAGTTCCTCTGGGTGTGGAACGACCTCCTCGTCGCGCTGACGTTCGCGCGGGAGACCCAGCCCATCACCGTCGCCATCTTCTCGCAGATGCGACAGTTCAGCGCGAACATCGAGCTCATCGCCCCGGCGGCGTTCATCTCGCTCGCGATCCCGCTCGTCGTCTTCTTCGCGTTCCAGCGGTACTTCGTGCAGGGGCTGCTGGCCGGCTCGGTGAAGTAGTCAGACCGCGAGGAAGCCGGTTGCGCGCGGCGTGACTGTGAGCGGGCTCGCCGGGAGGCCGGCGGACGGCGTCGGCAGATTGAAGCCCCCGGGCGCGACGTCGTTCGGCGTGTCCGGATGGAAGAGCGCAGCGAGGTACTGGATGTGCCCGCGGCCGACGCCGAGCTCGAACTGCCCGCCGCCGTATGCGCCGATGCCGTTCGCCTCGCAGTAGTCGTACGCCGCGAACAGCCGCTCGATCGAGCCGAACCGCGACGGCTTGACGTTCACCGTCTTCGGCGGCCAGGGCAGCGCTTCGATGTCGGCGACCGAGTGGATGATCGCGTCCCAGGTGACCCGATCAGCGACCTCCTCGAGGATCGGCCGGGTCTTCTCGTCGATCTTCGGATCCTCGAGCCAGATTCCCGGGAGGCCCTCGATTACACGCCGGTAGAGCGCGGGATCGGCGCCCTGGTCGACGATCGTCCCCGTGTAGTGGCCCTTGAAGTCGACCGAGTCGACGCAGCCGAGGTCGCGTAGCTCCGCGACGAGCTCGTCCGTCCAGTCGCTCGTGGCGTCGAGCTTGAAGCGCAGCGTGGGATAGAGCGCGAGCCAGCCCTGCACGCGGTCGAGCGTCGGTGGCTCGTCGAGGCGCGTCGAGACGACGAACGACAGCGGGCGCAGCTCACGGCCCACGGCGTCGCCCAGCGTCACCCCGCTCTGGCGCAGTGCGAGATCGAGGGCAGCGCTCTCGAAGCCCCAGCGCCGGTAGTCGAGGTAGACGTCCCGCTCGGGCGGGCTCTCGAAGAGCGCCTGCCCTGCGAGATGTTCCGAGAACGAATCGATCGTCCACGTGCCGTCGAGCGGAAGGACGGGCCCGCGCTCGAGCTGCGCGTCGTGCTCGGTGGCCTCGTACGTGACGTCCTCGCCGACGCCTTCCTCACCCACGCCCGTGAGCCGGATGGTGGTCGTCTTCCGCGTGAATCCGCTCGAGACGTCGAGGGTGCGGACGTCGAGGTCGTAGGCCTCGATGGTGAGGGGGATGTCTCGAACGGACTCGTAGAGGGTCACAGGTTGGAGAACGCTATCGACACCTCGGCTGCGAGCTGCGCGTTCGCCACCGCGAGGGAGCGGTTCACCTCGAGCGTGCGGCCATCAGAGCGTTCGTGCAGCATCGCGAGCACGAACGGCGTCACGCGCTGGCCCGAGACGCCCTGGCGGGCCGCCCCTGCGACAGCGCCCTCGATCAGCTCTGCCACCTCGATGCTCTGAGGCGGCGGGTTCGTCAGAAGCAGGCCGCAGGAGCCGAGCTCCCAGTGTGCTGCAGCGATGCGAGCCGCGGTGCCGGGATCGTCGACGCGCTGGACGACGGGCGGGCCGCCACCCGCTTCGTAGAAGAGCGGCATCGTGTCCGTGCGGTAGCCGAGCACGGGGACGCCGAGCGTCTCGAGGTACTCGGTCGTGGCCGGGATGTCCAGGAGCGACTTGGCCCCGGAGCACGCGACGAGAACCGGCGCGGAGACGAGCGCAACGAGGTCGGCGGACACGTCCGGCGGCGAGGGGTACCCACGGTGCACTCCGCCGACGCCGCCCGTTCCCAGGAAACGGATGCCGACCTGCCGCGCGACCGTGAGCACACCGCCGACGGTCGTCGCGCCCACGTCGCCTGCCATC